>DAUP01000108.1 GCA_002505185.1 Ferroplasmaceae archaeon UBA567
AACGTTTTTATACGATTTTCTATTGCATTATTATGTTTCCGGATAAATTTGAATACTATGCACCAGAGAGCATAGAGGAGGCTGCTGAATTTTTGAATGCACATGAAGATGCAAAGGTACTTGCCGGGGGACAGAGCCTGATACCTTTACTGAAGCTCAGATTCACATCAGTTCCGCAACTTGTGGATATAGGCAGAATCAAGGGCATGGATGCGATCTCATTTCATGGAAAAACCCTGGAAATAGCTGCAATGGCAAGGACAGCCGACATTGGGGAAAACCAGGAAATAAGAAAGAAATTCCCCATATTGAGCGAGGCTGCAGGACTCATAGCTGATCCTCTGGTAAGAAATATGGGCACAATAGGTGGCGATATATGCCATGGTGACCCAGCAAACGATTTCCCTGCGGTAATGCTTGCCCTTGGAGCGGAATTTGAAGTTACATCGGCCAGGGGAAAAAGGATTATTCAAGCTGAGGATTTCTTTACAGATACATTCACGACTGCATTGAATACGGGTGAAATACTTACAAAAATAATAATAGAAGATAACAAATCCTCAGGAAGGTACCTGAAATACACAAAATACGCAGGTGATTTTTCTATCCTTGGCATAGCTGTAGATCTGTCAATGGATGGAACAAAAATTCGAAGAGCAGGAATAGGACTCACAAACTGCGGAGCAACTGCATTGAAAGCATGGAAAGCCGAAGAATTCCTTGAGGGAAAAGAAATAAATGATGAAAACATCGCAAAGGCGGCCGATTTGCTTCTGAAGATAACTGATTTCGTTGATGATGACAATGGCAGCACAAAATTCAAAGAAAAATTATTAAAATATCTCTTTAAAAAAGCCGTAAAGGGAATAGGGGGTGTACCGAAATGATAGTTAACATAAAGGTAAATGGAAAGGAATATAAAAAGGACGTGGAACCCAGGACATTGCTTGCTACTTTCATAAGAGATGATCTGAGGCTTACAGGAACCCATATAGGATGCGATACAACAAACTGCGGGGCATGCAGTGTACTTATGGATGGAAAAGCAGTAAAATCGTGCACCGTACTGGCTGTGCAGGCAGATGGCCATGAAATAGAGACCATAGAAAACGAAAGTGATGCTGACCTGAAAAAAATAAAAGAAAGCTTTGTTGAAGAAAATGGCCTTCAGTGCGGATTCTGCACACCGGGAATGATAATGACATCACTTTATATGCTCAGGAAGAACAAAAACCCGAGCGATGACTACATAAAAACAAACCTGGGAGGAAATCTCTGCAGATGCACTGGATATGTTTCAATTATTAACTCCATAAAGAAAGCCAGTGAGAAGATAAATGAGGAAAGGGTGGTGGCAAAATGAGTTATCTGGAGAGATTTGCAAATGGCAAGGGCAGATACCTGGACGATATAAACCTTGATGGAATGTTATACATGTCACTTGTGAGAAGCCCATATGCCAGGGCAAAGATAACAAAAGTCGAGGGAGGCATGACATCAAAGGATTTGAATGCCTACTATTCCATGGGTGAGAATGACCATAAGGAACCCGTTCTTGCCATTGGAGAGGTAAACTACCAGGGACAGGCAATTGCCGCAGTATTCGGAAAGAACCGTTACGAGAGCGAGGATTTGCTTTCAACCGTGAGTGTTGACTATGAACCAATGGAGGCTGTATACAGCATAGACGATGCAAAGAAAAAGCCCCCTATATATAAGGATAAAAAAGACAATGTGCTCTCACAGGAGGAAGTTGGTGTGAAATTTAATGAAAAGGAGATAGACTACGATGTGAAAGTGACAGATACAATACTGCTTGACAGAGTTTCTGCCAATCCTCTAGAAACAAGGGGAATTATTGCCGATTATCGTGATGGCATACTCAACGTATATCTTCCCTCACAATCCATAGTGAGGGCTAAATCTGGGATAGTTAAATCTCTCGGGCTTCCACCAGAAAAGGTAAGGCTGTACCTTATAGATAATGGTGGAGCATTCGGTGTCAAGGCACTATTTTATCCTGAATATATAGTGGCATGCTATGCTTCAATGAAATTTGGGAAACCTGTAAAATGGCAGGAGACAAGGACTGAACATCTCCAACCCTGCCATGCTGGTAGAGGAGTACAGGCTACATTAACACTTTACGCTAAAAAGGATGGTAAAATTGCCGGCCTTGATGGAGAAGTGTTACTGGATAATGGTGCCTACTTTGCTGATGAAGCTTCCGCTGACCTTGGAAATGTAATTCACGAGATGACCGGACCCTATCTTATTGAAAAGGCACATCTTATAGGAAAATATATGATTACAAATAAAGCGTTAAATGGTTATTACCGTGGTGCCGGAAAACCTGAGGCATCAATATTCATGGAGAGAATGATGGATCTTATGGCAGATAAGCTAAACATGGATATAGCAGATATAAGACTGAAAAATGCTCTTGAAAAACCTTTCAAATCACCCCTGGGATGGGATATTAATTATCCTACAAAACCATTCCTCGAAGAGGCTCTTAAATACTTTAATTACAGGGAACTGGCAAAGAAGGAGCATGTGGGCATATCGCTCTTTATCCTGGATGAAGATACTGCACCAGGAGAAAGCGCCAGGATTATTGTAAAGGATGGAAAAGTGCATACATATCTTGGAGGCAATGTATCTGGCCAGGGACATGAATTGTTCGTTAAAAACATACTTAGCGATGAATTGGATATAGAACAGGATTCAATATCACTTGAACTGCAGGACACTGAAACCCTCCCTACCGGTGTGGGAACCTGGGGATCAAAATCGGCTATGACACATGGATCAGTATTAATGCAGGCTGCTGAGGAACTAAAGAAGCAGGTAATCGAAAAATACGGAAAGTATACTCCAGAAATACTCATGAAGCATGATTTTGACATCACAACATTCTATAAGTTCGATTACAACGATAATGCAGTTAATTTCAATCTTGTAACCTCAAAGATTAACGAGGCAGGTGATCTGGAATCGCTGAAAATAGGGGCATATTATGATGTTGGGAAAGTACTCAACATGGCAAATATCATGGGGCAGACCGAAGGAGGAGCTCTACAGGCAATAGGGGAAGTTCTTTCAGAGACACTGAGATATTCAGAGGAAGGGCAGTTAATGACTACAAGCATTACCGATGCTGGTGTTCTAACCGCTGATCATGTCCCGGAATTTGACATAAAAATAGTAGAAAACCCCTCCCTACTGAAAGATAAAGCAAAGGGACTGGGAGAATCACCAATGATTGGAATTCCGGAAGGACTGGCAAGATCCCTGGAGACTCAGATACATAAAAGAATAAATATAATGCCTATTACACGGGAATTCCTCTTCGGAAAACAGTAATGTATAGATACCCTCATAAATTTTTAATACATTTATTTTATAAATCTATTTTTAACATATAAAATAACAGAACATTTAGTTTATCTCCTCAGCTATTATATATTTGTCTGGTCCCTTGAATATGTATATATTTTTGGAACCTGACAATTCCTTTTCAATGGAATTTTTGTAACGGTATGTTTCTTCTGGCTTCATTGAAAATCTGAAGAATACCTTNNTCAACCGGAATTTTGGCGACATCAGGCTTATATATTTTATATAAATAGGGGCTAACTTACGGTCTATGTATGAAAAACCTTTCCATCTTCGGCAGAAGTCTGAATAATCCTATTGTCAATACCATTTCTTACGCTGAGTTTATTAGGGCCTTTGG
>DAUP01000034.1 GCA_002505185.1 Ferroplasmaceae archaeon UBA567
AGATTGGATAGAGCCGAAGTGGAAAGTTGGCTTTCTGCCTGTCCCCAGCTCAGGGAAATAATATTCCCAAGTTTATGTGTGACGGCATAGGCTACGGAATCAAGCAACCTGGACCCGCTACCCGGTGATAACACAAGGTTTATTTTTGCCCCAGGAGCCATGGCATGTGCCCATTCAACATCTATGGCTGTTTCTGAAGCCCACTGGGGATTTGTGGACGTTATGGCACCCTCAGGTGTCGTTACGGTAAGATTTATAGGGGGAAGTCCAGTTAGATTATCAAAGGCGCTCACATCGTAGCCCAGTGTTGGGTCGCCATAGGCATCTACCAAAACTATTGTGGTATTATTGCCATAGTACCCCTTACTGTGTATATAATTCATGTCATAGGCACTGTAAATGTTTGACGGCGTGTATGGACTGGCCTGATAAGCAGGGTTCTGCACATATGGAATAAAATCATTGGAATTATTGAATGTAAAATACTTTATGCCGAAGTTACTTTTCAACTGACTGAAAATATAAGATATTTTACCCCTATTCTGTGAATCATTGACGTTTATCAGATTTCCATAATAATTATAATGGATTCCTGTTGAATTGAGATCATTGCTTACATATGGCTGAAGAGCAGAGGGGACATATGCCATTAAGGTTTGCGATGTTCCATTTCTATTATCTGTTTTGTTTACCTGGCTTACCACGGGTTTTTCTCCCATACCAATAATCGCAAGTGATGATATGATAAGTATAAAAATCAATGTAACCGTAAATATTTTTTTCCCAGGGCCTTTCATATATTTCTTGAAATAAATCTTTACTTAAAAAGTTAATGACACTATTTTAGTTAAAATATTGCTGATTTTAAACTCAACTAAGAAAAAGATTTTAAACCTAAATTAATATACAGGATAAATGAAAAAATACATGCCGGCAATCATAGTTATACTTTCGCTTGTTATGATCATGGCTCCATTTGCCTCATCAGCTTCCACGCCAACANNCCACCCTCTTCTATACCTTCCATTACATACTACCACAATGGGACAAAGGAATCGGTAACCGCTTCAAACTGGGTATCGTTTTTTACTGATGTAATCGATAATAGAACCTATGTCAAGTACGATTTTAATTTATCCACCCAATATCTAATAGTATACGATCTTAGCTACACTGGAATGAATCCATATGGCCTGCAATTTATACAGGCTCTATCCACTATAGGCTCCCCAACTCTGAAGAATATGACTCAGGCCTTCAATGTCACCGAGAATGAACACTCACAGGTTAAGGGATATACAAACATAGAGGCATTAGATGCTGGGGCATATCCCGGGTTTTCGTTTTCAAAGCCTGTGGTAAAACCCATTTCCACACAATATATGTATGTGGGGATAATTGCGGCAATAATTGCTGGAATGATAGCACTGTATTTCGTGTTTAACAGGAAAAAATAATATCTGATTAATCAATATTTAAATTATATGAAAAAAATAGTTGTGGGAATAACAGGAGCATCCGGGACAGTACTTGCAGTAAAATTCCTGGAGAATATAAAGGATGCGGAAGTACATCTGGTGATGTCTGATAGTGCCAGAAAGGTAATGGAGTTAGAAACAGAATATTCCCATGAATATATAAAAAGCCTTGCAGATTATTATTATGAGGATTCTGATATAGCGGCAAGGATAAGTTCCGGGAGTTTCATTTTTGATACATTTGTCGTGATTCCATGCTCATCATCAACGCTGGCAAAAATTGCAGCAGGAATATCGGATACGCTCATAACACGTGTGGCTACTGTAGCCATGAAAGAGAAACGGAGATTTATAGTGGTTCCACGGGAAATGCCATTCAGCACCATAATGCTGGAGAATATGCTGAAACTTTCAATGAATAACGTGATAGTATCACCTGCGGTTCCCGGATACTATNNCTTGATCTTTCAGGAATAAAAAATGATATATCCCCACGGTGGAAAGATGCCTAAATTTATGGCAGACCATATGCTGGGAAGGACCTGCAGATGGATGAGGATAATGGGTTATGACACACAGTATCCAAAATGCAACAGTGATAACGATATACTGAAAAAATGCCTGAGAGAAGACCTAGTGTTGCTGACACGTGACTATGAGTTCTATAAAAGATACCCGAAATCCATTTTCCTTAACGGCTCCGATTTTAAAGTACAGTTAAAGCAAATAACAGAAATGTTTCCACCAGACCCTGAACTGTTTTTCACAAGATGCCCTGAATGCAATGCAATACTCCACGTTGTTGAAACAAAAACAATGGGCGAAGGATTTGACCTGGTAAAATCCAGGTTCGAAACTGTAAAGCAGTGCCCGGAATGCGGAAAATATTACTGGGAAGGATCACATTATTATAGAATACGGGATGAAATAAATGAATTAATAAAAGGCTAAGTTTTTTAATTCAATGTTAAATAAACTACCAGTGAAAATCATAGAAGATGACCCAAAGGATTCAAAAATAATTCTTAAGATAAATACCATAGATGATTTATGGTATCTGAAAAATATACTGGATCATGATGACCAGATTATAACATCGGTATTCCGGCGCCAGGAGCAGAATGCTGACCTAAACCGTTCAAAATCAACAGAAAGAAAGAAAATAACAGTAAAGCTGAGGATAGAAAAGGTTGATTTCCTTCCCTATACAGATAATCTGAAAATACTGGGTGAGATAATAGAGGGGGAAAACTCAGGGAGCCATCAATCCGTAATGGTCAGTGTGGACGATGAAATCACCATTATAAAGAATCTGGGCAGCGAAGAACGTAATCTTCTGCATGAGGCTGTGGAAAATTATTATAATAATAACATAGTTTTTGTATCCCTGGATGACGAATCATGTACCATAGCTCTTCTGAAGTCATATGGGCTTCAGGAGATAGCTGACATATCATCCAGGAAATCAGGAAAAGATTATGGTTCCACTGGTGAGGAAACGGGTTATTATAGTGAAATAATTAATGCCCTGAAGAATATCAGGAATCAGTCGTCAATTATCATACTTGGCCCGGGATTTGAGCATACAAAATTATATGGAAAAATCAGAAACGATCCTTTTTTTAACACTATGATTGTATATGATTTTCCAGAAACTGACAATGGAAAGCGTGGAATATATGAATTTATGGCAGAGAAAAAATCCGGTGACATACTAAAAGATGCCAGGCTGGCCGCCGATGAAAAATTAATAAATAGCTTTCTTAAAAATTTGAATAAAACTGGATTGAGCATATATGGGTATGAAGAACTTGTGAAGTATGCAAAAATGAACATGGTAGAGGACATTCTGATTTCTGAGTCAAAGTTTAAGGATCCAAAAACCAGAGACCTCCTTAATGAAATAACAGGAATAAATGTCCATGTTATAAGCGATTATACTGAATCTGGAGAAATAATTAAAAAATTTGGGGGTTACTGCGGAATACTACGTTATAAATATTAAAGGATTTCCAGCTTCAATGGGTCTCCGTTTCTTGTATATGCAGAGAAATTGTTTAAATTGTATGGGTACCCCACTATTATATGGACAGGGCCTGTATTGGAAAACATATGCAGATCAGCATCGGATGGATGTGTATTGCCGGAGGGGTGGGAATGTACAGATCCAACATATGTAAAATCTATGGGAATAGAATACATGGGAAATATTACATGCACATTGCCGTTTATTGTTCCGGGCAACAGTGCTATCTCATATATTATATTATGTTCCGCTCTGAGAAACGCCCCGAATTCATTTGGATAGGAATCCTTTGAGGCTTCCATTATCATTTTCAATGTTCTTTCCCTAATTGACCACATCTTTTATCAATTTCTCCCGTAACCTATCATAAAACGAATTTTTAAGTTCTATGAATGTCAGTTTTTCGTCCGAAACCCGTATGTCTATGCGGTCATTTCCACTCACTACTGCTTCCTTTTGCCCATCTATTATTGCAAGAGAGCTGAATTTTCCTATAACCTTTATAGTTATCTTGGTGTTGTCCGGGCACACTATGGGCCGGAGCCTTGAACCAAAAGGTGCGATGTATGATATAACCATTGCCTTTAATGATGGTATGAGTATTGGACCTCCCGCACTGTAGGAATATGATGTGGAACCTATTGGTGTTGCGATAATAACGCCATCTGCACTGGTGTTTTCCATAAAACGGTCGTTAATGTAAACACTAAATTTCCTTATCTTTGATATTCTTGCAGTATGTATAACCACATCATTAATCCCCTTTCCAAATAACTGGTCGTTTATATAGACGTTTAATTTCATCACATCATATGTTTTATAATTTCCTTTAATCAAATTATATACAGATTCCTCTATATTGCCTATTTCAACCTCTGAGAGGAATCCCAATCCACCCACATTTATTCCCAGTATTTTTCCTCTGGAAAGCTGGGCTGTTTTAAGTATGGTGCCATCACCGCCAATTACAATTATTATATCTGCGTCAATATCCTTGAAATTAATCCCATCCCTGTTTAATGCCCTTGCAAGTTTATCCTCAAGCAATAATTCCCAGGATGCTGGAATCAGTTCTATTATACGTTTTGCAATTCTTATGCATGAATGGCAGTTGATTCTAGCTATGATTCCTATTCTCATTTATACACCGATACCCTCATCTATTATATAGCATTTAATTAATTTTATGTTTATTTTTATAAAAATGTTTAATATTAACTAATTTATATTTATTATATAATTCACACATATGAATCATAGCATGGTATATATGTTATTATTTTCAATAGCAATGAATTTATACAGGAATATAATGATGATTTATGACTAAAATCTCGGATTCAGTAAAAGTAATAGTAAGCAATAATCTTATTTATTCTATGGCAATCTCAAGCGGTTTATGCAATTACACCAAAATAGCGGAAAATATAAGAGACAAAGTAGAGGCCATGACAGGAAAAAATGTTAAATTTAATACCATTGTAAAGGTGCTGGCCAATATGAAATCTGAAAAGCCAGAGTATACAGATGATCTGGAAATACTTAAAAAGTCATCTCTCACAATCGAATATGAATACAGCATACTTTATTTTGACGATATAAAAAAAATTCCGGAAAATTCCATACTAGTCATGAAGGAGTCAAATATTTACGTATGCATAGCAAAGACGGGAAACCAGGAGAGCAAGATCGCGCTGATAAAAATAATACTGCCAAAGCAGTCATCGTTCACTCCCGGGCTCACACTTCTCATAACCGATTATCTTATGACATACGGGATTAAATTTACAAATATATACAGGCTTGACACTGAAATCTGGATAATAATAGATAATTCCAATGCCGGAAAGGCATTATACCATCTGAGCAACCTGTTGCATGAAAATTAATAATTCACAAATATGGATTTTAATGTTAATTTTCCACAAATTTGAATATTATTATATCCCTGTGAATAATATATTTATACCCATTTGCAATACTGATTTGATATAATGATAGATATAACTTTAATTGAGTATATTCTTGCAATTATTTCTGGAGTTGCAGTGGGATTTAGCCTGGGGCTTATAGGGGGCGGCGGCTCAATTCTTGCCGTTCCTCTTTTTATATATTTTGTTGGAATACATCATCCACACCTTGCAATAGGAACTACAGCATTGGCTGTTGGAATAACGGCATATATTAATTTTGTACAGCATCTGAGAAAGAAAAATGCAAATGTCAAACTTGGCGGTGTATTTGCATTAGTAGGTATAATAGGCGTACTTATAGGTTCTACAATAGGCCTTATAATAAAGGGTGGTGAACTCCTGTTCTTTTTCTCCTTGCTTATGATCATCATCGGCATCTACATGTATATAAGCAAATGCAGGGCTGTCCCCAATGAGGACTGCAAACAGCTGGCAAAACAGACCAGGTACAGTAAAGTATCAGGATACTCCTTGATGGTGGGATTTGCATCTGGATTTTTCGGCATAGGTGGTGGATTCCTTATAGTTCCCGGACTTTTAGCATCATCTAAAATAAAAATAGGAATGGCAATAGGCACATCACTTCTTGCTGTTGGAACATTTGGTGTTGTAACTGCAATTAGGTATGCAATAGTTGCTCCTGGACTACAGTACATAGGCAGTGGAGTTATAGGAGATGTGCTTTTCCTGGTTGCAATAGTATATGTAATAGGAGGAATATTTGGGGGATATATTGGAACAAAATTGTCTGTAAATCTTGGCACCAAAAAGGGAGAATTAAGAAAGGTATTCTCCATTATAATCATATTGGTAGGTATATATGTTGCATATGAATCATATCCAGCACTGCTTCATATGTTATTTATATCATAATTTTGTTAAAAAAATTATTTTTAATCTGAAAGGCTTTCCATTAAAATAGTAAATCTTTTTTCAAGTCTCTGGAGCACATAGCTTAAAACATCTGCAGCCTTCAATGACCCATCAGTTTCAAATTTGAAAATAAATTTTGACTCACTTTCCTCCACTACCACACCATCTCTCTCCATTAACTGCGAAAGATAGCTGCATGGTATATCATCTGTAAACACAATGGTATTTTCATTTTCACTTATCACAGATTTAGGGCATGTTTCCTTATAAAACAGCCAGTTATCCATAACAGCCTTGGTCACATGGAAATTCCTGTGCAACTTATAGGAAACGCCGGATGTGGCCTGCCATTTGGCATGTTCCTTTCCACGGCCCAGTATTGCTTCACAGGTCACAAGCATTGCCTGGTTCTTNNGATGAATACACCATTCCAGGTCCAAGTTTATTGATTGAATATGTTACAGTGCAAAGGTCACACCCCTTTCCGCCACATGAACACTCATCACGGAAATTCAATGACATATCCGTTTTTAATGGAATAAGCCCCAACCTTGAGGCAAGTACTTCATCAAACAACGGGAGTGACGAATCATATACATTTCCATCAGCATCCCGTATTTCTCCATGGTGAAAAATAACATTTTCTATGGCCAGCTTCGGTACATCATTTATCAGTGTACGCCTTATAGAGTTCGCAATTCCAGGAGTAATTCCATCTATAGAAAAACGGATAAAATTATCCTTCAATTCCAAAATCTTTATCATGCTTAAACTCTCCTTCCTCTCTTTCCGCCTTTCTTTTTTGTCCCATCATGTGGAGTAGGTGTTACTTCCTCTATCCTTAAAATTTTAAATCCGGCTCTCGAAAGAGTTCTTATGGCAGATTGTGCACCCGGACCTGGTATTCTGGATCTGCTTCCTCCAGGAGCCCTGACTCTTATGATTAAATCTGTGATTTCCTTTTCCCTTAACTTCTCGGTAATTATATCTGAGGCTTTCATAGCTGCATAGGGGCTAGATTCCTCGCGATCATTTTTGACAACCATGCCACCTGTGGATTTTGCTATTGTTTCTGAACCTGTCTGATCTGTTATCAATATTATTGTGTTATTTTGAGATGCATATATGTGTGCAATTCCTATTTTATTCATTGAGCTTCACCTTTGCCTGCTTTTGCTGGTTCTTCCTTATCTTCCTTTTCTGCTATACCTGACAGGATGAGCCTGATGGGGTGTTTATCGTCTGAAAAAGGTGACTTTTCATTATATGTGATGCTGTCTTCTTCTCCTTTCTGCACAGCTATGCTTGGTATTGTTACAACATGGTCTCCAAGTTTAATATGCCCATGTGTAATTAACTGGCGTGCCTGTTTCATTGTTGTAGCCATGTTCAACTGGTATACCAGAGTCTGAAGCCTTCTGTCCAGTATGTTTTCAATATTAAGGGCGAGTATATCATCAAGCGTTGCACCCTCACTTAAAAGGCTTAATCTGTCCAATTTCTTCAGTAAAAGCTGGAACTGTTTCTCTGCTATTGGGTCATTATATCTTACCTTGGCCTGAAGTGTTCTTGCCTGGGCTCTGTAAGAAGAAAGAGTCGCCTCTGCCTTCCATAATTCCCTTTTATTTTTTAATCCATATTTGGTAACAATCTCCCTCTCAGTGCCTATTCTTTCCTTTTCCCATGGATGCCTTGGCGTTGAGTATCTTTTTCTCTGAAATTTTTGATCTCCCATCATATCACCTTATTTTTTCTGTTCCTGCCTTTTTCTTATTACACCCATTGATAATCCATGCCTTCCATTTGAACGGGTTTTCTGGCCTCTTACCTTATGCCCCTGTTCATGCCTGAGCCCACGGTATGATCTCATTTTTTTCATTAGATTTACATCATCATTAATTTGAAGATTCAGGTCATTGGATAAAAGGTTAAGATTTTTCCCTGTGGGTACATCTTTCCTGTGATTTAGAAGCCATGCAGGCATTCCTTCATATTCCTTGTTTTCAACATATTTTCTTATTTCCAGAACTTCGTCCTCGCTTAATTCGCCTATCTGCCTGTTCTTATCCAGATTGAATTTCTTTATAAGTATATTGGCGAGCCTCTCACCTATTCCATTAATATCAGACAGGGCAAGACCGAGTTTTCTCTCTCCCTTTATATCCTTATTCGCGATTCGAACAATGTACTGAAAATTTTCATTATCTTTTTTGTTATCAGCCATATTACCATCCTGTTAAATGTAAGTTATTCCCTATTATTTAACTATATATATCCTTTACCATTAGTTTGCGGTCTCCCCTAACCATCTAAACATTCACGCCTAGAGCTGTCATCTTCTTGATGCTTAAACTTCCGGGGTATAATCACATATCCACTATCCAGTTCACAAAGGCTTCAGCGATTATTTTTTTATTATGTTATGCACTGGTTGAGATCTGCATCAGAAGTCCATCTCAGCTGAACATTCATCTCTTTCATCTGCTTCTCTGGATACTTTTTCTTATTAGATGTGGATATCTAGGCATAAATGAGTGTTTTTCTATTCACATCCTTATTTAATAATGTGCAAATATCCGTATGAATGTAATAATAGTGGTTAGGCAATGACTGTATATCTTGCCATTCCAATTGTTGCAAATATTAAAGCCTCTCTGGAAATATACAGGAGATTTAGAGCATCATTTACCTTCACAGTTAATGATATAATGCATTACATGCACTTAGTGCTATTACAAAAATTAACTATATTTTAAAAAATTGATCCTAAAACAACCATCCCAAGTAACAGTAATACCATAATTATAACAACTATTTTTAAAGCTAATGATTTCATTCTGTTAATATATCATTAACTTATTAATATTTACCTTAAATTTATGGCGGAAATCTATGGCGACGTTGTACACCTATAGAAATAGTTTTTTTGTAGAATTTCATGCCAAAAATACTGTATATTTCAATATTTATAGTGTATAGCCTGTACATGGAACAAAGATTACATGTTCAAAAATATCACATTCCAGCCTGTAAACATGGCAAATTAAACTATACAATAAATCATCAGAATTATGCAAGGGACGGGATTTGAACCCGCGAACTCCTTCGAGATAGAATCTTAAGTCCTACACCTTTGGCCAAGCTTAGTTACCCTTGCATGCGGTTAATCTGTTTTATATTAATAAGTTTTTTTAACCGATGATTATCTTGCAATATAGCATAATATTTATAATATCTTTCACTAACATCTTATGGCAGAAGATAACAATGCAGTAATGGGGTTTAAACTGGACGAAGAACCAAAGTGGATACGTGTTACGCTGGAGGATGGAACCGTGCTTGAGATTAAGACTGAAATAATGTCCATAATGAAGGTTGGAAATGACCCTAATACAGGACTCCCACAGTACAGTATAAACGCAGCCCCCATGATCAGGATGATGCGGGTACCAAAGGAATCTATAAAGAAAAGTGGAGATACCGATAAGGGGTTATACAGGTAAATAAAATATTCGTATAAATAGATTTAAATCGTTTCCGGTAATTGTGCATTATGGATGAGACTGATTACAATATTATAGATATTTTGAGGGAAAATTCCAGGGAGACGAATATGGAAATTGCCAGAAAACTTAATGTTTCTGAAGGCACAATAAGAAAGCGGATAATGAATATGGTGAATAATGGCATTATCCGCAAATTTACAATAGAGACATCAATATCTATAGAAGGCATAGTTTTGATTAAACTTGATTCCAGGCAGGCATCATCCACATTAAAAGTTTTAAAAAACCTTTACAGGGATATATATGAATTTTCAGGACGGATAGATGTGGCCGTAAGAATATCAAAGAGCACAATAGATGATCTGAATATGGAAGTAGATAAAATAAGGGATTTAAAAGGTGTAGTGAATACAGATACCATGGTAAGACTTAAATGATAAAGTAACGATATTATTATATATTCAGAATAAATGTACAATGGGGTAATTTACATGTCTGAAGAAAACGTAATCTTTGTGGGTAAAAAACCAACTATGAACTATGTACTGGCTATCGTGACGCAATTCAATAATTCCGATATAGATAGAATTATAATTAAAGCTAGGGGAAAAGCTATTAGCAAGGCAGTAGATATAGCCGAAATAACAAAACACAAATTCATCCAGACTGCTAAATATGAAAACATAAAACTTGATACCGAGACTCTTGATGGAGAAAACGGCCCATCAAATGTTTCGTCCATAGAAATAGTCCTGGTGAAATAATCTCTATTTTTCACATTCAATTAACAAAACTTCTACAAAACCTTAAATCGTAATTTTTAATACATTGTTACTGTTGGTGTTTCAGTCAACTATCTTCTCTCTAAGGGAAGAGTTTTGTTCAGTGAGGAACAGCGCAGGAGTTAATTAAGGGGCTTTGAAAAGATGAAAGAAAAGCAGAAGTTAGACCGGAGAGATACATACACACCTGCAGATGCTCCACATGGAAAATCAATCGTTGTAAAAGGAGTAGAAAAGAAGTTGGATATATACACTAGGAAGTTTAAACTGGTAAAATACGGTGAGGGATTGAGATTTACTACACAATTCCTCCCCACACTTTCTCATGGGGTCTCCCAGGGAGGAGTGAGATGAAAAATTTCTATGATTGGCAGTATGGCCTGCGAGATAAAATAAACGAGGTAAATTCCAGGCTTCTTGAATCTATTAAGACAGATCAAAGCTACCTTTTTGACATGGCTAAATATACGATAGACGCAGGTGGAAAGCGCTTCAGGCCACTTCTCACTATACTGTCATATGAGATTTCATGCAATGAATCCTACAAAAAAATACTCGATCTTGCTGCAGGTTATGAGCTTATACACACGGCAAGCCTGATACATGACGATATAATAGACAAATCAAAATATCGGAGAGGCAGAGAGACTTTATCTTCCAGAGATGGAATAGATAACGCTATAGTTGTAGGGGATTATCTTTTCGCAAAAGCCTATGAGCTTGGATCAAGATATGGAAAAGAGGTTTCAAAGGTAATGGCTGATGGATCCTCACATCTGGCTGAGGGACAGATCATAGAAGCTTTGAATATAGGAAATCTTTCCCTGGATATTGAGACCTATAACAATATTATAAAGAATAAAACCGCATATTTTTTCTCTGCCTGTGCAGAAGGGGCAACAATTGCAGCCATGGCTTCACCGGATGTGAGGAAAAAACTCAGTGCCTTTGCATATAATATGGGAATGGCATTCCAGATAACAGATGATATACTTGATATTGTGGGAAATGAAAAGGAAATGGGAAAGCCTACAATGGTTGACCTGAACCATGATGTTATAACACTACCCATAATACATGCACTGACAAACGCTTCAGTAGAGAATAAAAAAATATTAATAACCATCCTCACCGGAAAATACAAGGAAGATGATTATAAAAGCAAATTCCGCCACATACTTTTTAAAACAGGGTCTCTGGAATACGCTTTTAAGGTTGCAAAGGACTATATTTTAAAATCAGTTGACAATCTCAACGGCATTGGAAGATCTGATGATTTAGGGCTTTTAATGGATCTGGCGCTTATAGTAGTTGATAGAATTAATGAATCAGGAGTGATATGAATGGCAAGAGTATTACTGTACACAGGAAAAGGAGGAGTTGGAAAAACGAGTGTTGCAGCATCAACGGCAGCAATGCTGGCAAAGCAGAACAGGAAAACCATAGTCATGTCAACGGATCCTGCACATAGCCTTGGCGATTCTCTTCAGGCGGAAATAAAATCGGATCCCACAAAAATCTCCGAGAATTTGTATGCTCAGGAGGTTAACATCAACGATGCAATACAATCACACTGGAGTGATCTCCGTGAGTATCTGACTGCACTGTTCCAGTATCAGGGCCTGGATCCAATCTCAGCAGATGAGATTGCAATCCTTCCGGGATTTGAAGAGGCAACATATCTGCTCTACATAAATGACTATATAAAAAGCAATTCCTATGATGTTATAGTGGTAGATAGCGCACCAACAGGAGAGGCTCTGAGAATGCTTTCATTTCCCGAGGTAATGCGATGGTATATGGAGAAGGTGTTTCCCATCAGCAGGACAGCTGCCAAAATTGCCAGACCGTTAATGAGGCCATTTTCAGGCATACCAATGCCAAACGACAAAGTGTTTAAAAGTGCCGAAACTCTATATGACGATCTGGGGACAATTCACAACATACTAGAAAATCCGGATATAACTTCTATAAGGCTTGTGACCAACGCAGACCAGATGTCCTTTAATGAAACGAAGAGGGCGTTCACATATCTACTTCTATATGGATACCCAGTGGATGCTGTAATAGCCAACAAAATATATTCGGAGGACACCGGCGATTTCTTCCAGAAATGGAGGGAAACTCAGTCTGTGATTCTGAAAGACCTGGATGCTTCATTTCCGGAAATAAAAATACTGAAAAGCTATCTCCAGAACTACGAGCTTATGGGGCAGGAAAAAGTATTGAAATTCGGCCAGGAACTTTATGGTGATTTGGATCCCTATTCTGTTTTTTACAGGGGGAAGCCAGTAGAGTTTATCAGGGAGAATGGAAATACAGTTGTAAAATTAAAGTTGCCTTTTGCAGATAAGAAGGATCTTAATCTATATAACAGAGCAGGCGAACTTATTGTGGAAGTACAAAACTGGAAACGTATACTTTATTTACCGCAGACCATGGCAAATCTTCAGCCAACCGGAGCCGAACTGAGAAACGGTTATCTATATATAACATTAAGTTAATTACTGTACATGGACAAAAAGACTGTCATTCAGATAAATATAGAGGTACCTCATATCATTGGCACGGCACTGGAAGAAAGTAAAAAATTCTTTGAAGGTGGAATGGAGCTTCTGAGGTTCGGTTCAAGGATTATAAATAACAATCCCGGGAAGCAAAAACCTGCTAAAGAATTAAACAAAATAGAGATAAAATGAACCTATCTAGCTAACCACCAAGGGATATACAGAGAGCCGGAAAAGAAACTAAATAGTCTTTTATGCATTATAAAGGATGACGATTCCATAAAATTTCTCAATACTGCAATAAATAAGATTGAATGCATAACAAAAAACAATACCATTAAGGAAGCTGCAGACAAATTCTCAGATGTTAACATGCCCTTCCGGATAACATAGAGGATGATGATTCAATTCAGGAAAAGTGTGATATTGTGACAGGTGAGATGGAAATATCCCTGCACATATTTTCACTGCTGCAAAGCATATAGTTGCCAGATATCATAAAAGAAAGGCCATGCTGTGTGCCAATAATCCAGAACATACAATACCGGGGACAAACAACAATATGGAACAGTTCTTTAGAAAACTACGCAGGAATGTGAGAAAGAGGTGTGGTAACATTGCTACAGGAAACATTCTTGCACAGAGCGGTGTATCCTTAGCAATATTCCAGAATATGGACAACCCAGAATATGTTAAGATTGTCTTCGGAAAACAGGATATTCCATCTGTATTTGGAAAGCACAGGAAACCATTCAAGAAACCGGGAATGACTAAAGGGAAGATAATAAAACTGGTAAATTCAGGAACAGAGATGATGCTCAATGATTCATTGCCCGATACGCCATACAATGATAAATTGATGGATAAAGCCAATGAAGTACGAAGCATGAATGTTTATTAGCTAGAAATTATGGAACTTTCAAGAAGATTCTTCTGAGAGCAATTATTATTTGTCTAACGGGATATAACCGTCATAGATGTAATGGCTTTGGGACAATATTCCCCTACGGTTCTCCCCTGTCAGCATCGCTTTCCGGCGCATGGGTGACAGTTCCCACATAGTATTCGGCCTTATACTTAGCAAGGTATGATATAATTTTCTCCAGATCCAGATCCTGTATTATTATTACTCCCCTTATGAACTTCCTGAATTGGATCTCTTCCAGTATACCATTTCTATGGAACTTGTACTTTCCGCTCCATGATTTTGAATCCTGTCCATAGAGACCCCTTACGAATTTATTGAGCGTATTTGTATCTGTTCCTTTTGGAAGTCTGAAAGCCACTATAGACAATTTCATTATGTATAGTTAATATACATAAACTATTTAAACCTGTTCGTTA
>DAUP01000007.1:0-2542 GCA_002505185.1 Ferroplasmaceae archaeon UBA567
TTTTGACTATGTATTCCCTAAATTTCCCGCTTACTATGACTGATGTATCTGGTACGTAATCCACAATAGATAATGGTGTATTATTATTTAAATAATTTCAAATAAGTTGGAACATTGAAATATACGATGTTTTCAATATATTAATAATTTATAAGGCAAACATTGGCCTGTTCAAAAATTATTTAATAGAGCTAACTATTTAAGGTGTAATGGAAAAAACTGAAATAAGCCTGAATGAGTACAGGGTTTTAGAGTTTATAAAAGACCGTAAAGATGTTCCAGAGGATTCAATAAATATAGACAGCGACAGGCGTATTGTATCCAGCGCTGTATCATATCTGGAGTTTAAAAATTTGATTGATGCAAAAAAAGTTTATTATGATTATTTCACTGTAACAGAAGAGGGGGAAAAATATATTGAAAACGGATTCCCGGAGGAGAAACTGTATAAATTACTGGAGGAACGGAAAAAATGCTCCATGGATGAAATAAAAAATTATCTTAAGGAAGATTACAGGATAGCCATAGCAAATATGGCCAAATTGGGAATTAAACCCTCCAGTGGGGAAATGTCATATTCGGGAGAAAATCTTATTACCATTTTCAATAAAAAAAAGAATGAACTATCGGAAATTATGGAAGGAAAAACTCCAGACGGAGAAGCACTCGATGAATTTATTCACAGGGGGCTTGTATCAAAACGAAAATATGCGAAAAGAATAATAAATATAAAGAAAGAGGGAATAATAGCAGTGGAAAACTATGGAAGCGGCAATTATATAGAACTACTTACACCTGCACTCATTGCATCCGGAAAGTGGAAGGAAATGAAATTTCGACCCTACGACCTGAATTCAAGAGTTGAGCCGCTTAATGGCGCCGGGCTGCATCCCCTAACTTATTTAATTGAAAAGGTCAGGAAAATATTCCTGGAGATGGGATTTACTGAGATGCATGGACATTTCATTGAATATACAGGATGGAATATGGACATGCTTTTTATACCGCAGGACCACCCGGCAAGGGATTTGCAGGACACCTATTATGTTGAATCTAAAAACTCTATAGAATTTGAGAATCCTGAGATACTTGAAATCGTTAAAAAAGTTCATGAACACGGATATGGAAAATATAAAGGATGGAATTACAAATGGTCAGAAGATGAGGCAAAAAAGCTGATTCTCAGGACACATACCACAGTAAATACCATAAGATACCTGTACAACCATAAAGAAAAACCGCAATTCATATTCTCCATAGAAAAGGTATTCAGGCACGAGAGTGTGGACTGGAAGCATCTATCTGAATTATACCAGATAGAGGGAGCTGTATACGGAGGCGATGTAAATCTATCAACTCTTAAATGGCTTCTTTCTGAGTTCTATGGAAGGCTTGGATTTAAGAATATAAGGCTCATACCTTCATATTACCCATACACCGAACCAAGCATGGATGTGGCGGTTGATATTAATGGTAAGGAAGTTGAACTTGGAGGCTCAGGCATATTTAGGCCAGAAGTTACAAAACCCATAGGGCTCAGGGAACCTGTCCTTGCCTTCGGCCTGGGACTTGAAAGGCTGGCTATGCTTTATTACGGGTTAAATGACATAAGGGAGATTTATAACAGCGACCTGGACTGGCTGAAAAATTATAAAATCAGGTTTTAAAAAAACCTAATAAAAACTAATACATGGAATTTTTACCATAAAACTCAAACTGCCGTTCCTTTTTGATTCCCTTTAGATGGAAGAAGTGGAAGCATGATTATTGAAACCACTGAGAACACAAGCATTATAACAAATGATGTGTAGAGTGCCACATGGACATAAAGCAATAGTGTTACTATAGCTATACCTATGGCTCCTCCCACTATATTCCCAAAACTCCAGACCAGGGCATTGGAACGGGATGAGAATTTCTGTGGAATTGTCTGGGCAACATAACCGAGAAGAACGGGGAAACTTGTAAAGGCAAAGGTTGCATAAAGCAGGTAAATAACTGTAACCAGATATACATTATCTGTCAATAGCATCAAGGCAAAGAACACTGTGGATGCAACTGTTGTGACCGCGATGGTAAATTTTCCCCCATAATCCTTTACGATCTTCCCGAAATATGGCTGACCAAATACCGAACCAAGAAAACTTATTGTAACTATGTCTCCCATTATCACCTTTGAATGGAATATATTGTCAAAATAATCAGGAGTGAATGTAACTGTGCCCATAAGGAAAAACGATCTTATAAAAACAATTGCCGTAAGTATATAGAGAAATTTGCCGTATTTATTGTATTCAGCATCAGAGGCTTTCCACTCTTCTGTTTTCTTTCCATGTTTTTTTGCATCTATTGTGATGTATTTGCTTCTCCTGAAAAATGAGAGTCCCCAAAAAATTATCAACGCTGCTATGAATGTATATACGGCAATGGCAACAAGTCCATAAAATTTACCCAGAAGCAGGACTGAATATACAAGCAAGGAAGGTATGAGAGCCCTGCCCAGGCTGCCAAATGACCCGTTGATGCCCATGGCTGATGATGA
>DAUP01000007.1:2572-9037 GCA_002505185.1 Ferroplasmaceae archaeon UBA567
GAATATGAGTGCCCCATCCCTGTCAATTCTGTCGGCAAGTTTTCCAATTGAGGGACCCAGGAGCCCGGACAGGAGATTATATATTATTGCCATTACCCCCAGGAAGGCAATGTTTACATGTGGTATTACCTTGTAATATGCTATAAGTGTGGGAAAGAGAAGGAAATTTCCATCATTGGCAAAATGGCCTAAGGATGTAAAAACTAGTGATTGCTTTGTATTTTTCACTCTCTAGTAAGTGAAAAAACATATTTATATTTTTACTAAATTGTTTATTAATAAATTATTTGAAGAAATCTTCTATGTTTCTTTTTTTTGGGTTCTCGTTAAATGCATCCGTAATCTTACTTTGAGGATTCTTGAAAACAGCAACTTCCTTGTCAAGGCTTTCCAGAACCCTGTTGAGTGTTTCCTGAAGCCTTTTGGAATAATAGACATAGTCAGGCGTATAGGTAAATTCCCTGCCATCTATGAACGGCTCCACCCCCTGCGGTGTTTTGGATGCATCTGTGACTATCCATGAAACTTTCATACCTGGAATAAAGATTTCCCCTCTGTCAATTAGCTTTTTTGCTGCATTCACGTTCGCCATGGATGATGCATTCTTATACTCTGAAAAATTCTTTACACTTCTGGATATGACAAGTTTGCTGGTGTCTATTTTTCCTGTTGCAACTTCTTTTATAAGGCTCTCTGCATATCCTTTTGCTCCATCCACATCCCTTGAGAGGATAAGGTCGAATACTCTGGAGAGAGCTTCGCTCTGGAGATCAAATGAATCGGTTCTTCTGGTTTCATAACCCCTGACAAGAATTTCACCTGCCGAGGATGGGGGATAAACTATTTTCCCGGCATACCTTTTTTTTGCACCATGTGAGAATAATGGATCCATTATCTTTTCAAATTCCAGTATAAGCTTCTCTCTCTCAGAGATTTCAGAGCTGAGTTTGTTACCGAACTCTATGGCTTCGTCCAGAGTATCCTTTCCTGATTCAATGAATATTGAATCTGTATCACCGTATATTACTTTGTTGCCGGATTTATCAAGGTCTTCTATTATAGATTTTATTGTATTTCTTGCAAAGGCTGTAATCGCACTGCTTATATCCCTGTTAGTGAATCTGTAAAATGACGTACCTAAGACCCCGTAAAAAGTATTCATCAAGACCTTGATGGCAGCCTGTAGCCCATCAAAGTATTCATAATTTGCTTTGTCCTCCTTCATCTGTTTTTTAACTTCATCACGTTTTTTCATTAACTGTTCCAGCAGATCGGGTATGAGTCCTTTCTTAACATCAGGAGAGAGAAATCTGGCACCGTTTGGAGCTATTATTGTGCCTTCAGGGCTCAGTGTTGTAAAGCATATATTGTATTTTATGATCATGGAAGGATACATGCTCTTGAAATCAAGAACAACAATCATGTCATAAAGGCCAGGGTCCATGGTATGCACATACCCCCCTGCATAGGTATCGTTGGAAAATTTGCTTGAGCTCATTGGTACCCCTATGTTTTCCCTGTCGGCCCTGCGTATCAACAATGAATCCACATATGTGCTTGTTCCACCATTTGTAACATCATCAAGTGGAAGCATTGATACCGTGGAAAGATATAGATTCCTGTCCAGTATTCTTATTTTCCTGTAGATTAAAAGTGCCAGTTTTGCATCCTTAATGCAGTATTTGATAACATCCTCCCTCCTGTTTTTCCATTCATTTTCGATGTCCAGCCGGTTAACATTTTCTTTTCCCTCATTTAGAAGCATATTTGATACATAGTTAAGTGTTTCATGCTTTGGATGCAGAACCTTCCTCACTTCCCACCATGTATCATCTATAACCCTGCCATGGAGCCTCCAGTATTGGTCCATTATTCTCCTTGGAGAAATAAAATCACGGCCGATACTGAACTGTAATCTATTGAATTTCATCCTTTCCTCCAGCAGGGGCATATCATAACCGTCTATGTTGTATCCTGTGATTATATCTGGGTCTTCTTTCTGTACTAGTTCATTAAAACCTTTCAGTATTTCTTTTTCACCTCCTGTAAGTGAACCCTCCCTAATTTTGCCATCAAAGTATATGGAATAGCCTATAACGAATATCTCTCTTGTGGAAATGGAATTTTCAATATCGAATGAAAATATTTTTAGCTCCGGATTAAAGTCCTCTGTTTTTTTCACTGTTTTTATTTTAATAACCAGATCGGTTGTGTAATTATTTTTTTCCTCCTCTGCATTTTCACCTTCTATTTCTACTGTAGACCCAAGGTCGAAATCATAGATAAATCTGTGATGGAATGGTATATCAGCTGCAAGTGCCTGGCACTGGCATATTTTCCTTAATTCCGGGACTTTCCAGGGAGATTTTAGATATATTCGTTTGACGTTTACTTCTCCGCCATCAAGAAATAATTTTTTATTTTCCATTTGTAAATATTCAGGATTTTTTTCTATTTCCCTTATGCATTCCTCATCAGGTTCAACATATTCGAAATATGGTTTAAACCCATAATATAGTGCAGTGATAGACTTATTATCATCCGTGCGCCCATATAATTCTACAGTTACATCGCTCTGCCTGTATGAGGCGGCAACGATTCTCATTTTAATATTCATCTTACATCCTCCAGGAAAACCCTCTGCATAAGTGTGGAAAAGAATTGTGTGGTAAACCTCAATCCCTTACCAAATTTTACCAGTTTAACCTTTTTTATGCTTATAATCATTTTCTTTTCTTCTCCTTTTATAACGATTGATTTTCTATGTAGAGCATCCGCAGACGTGTATGTATCTCTCTGGTTTAACTTCTGCCTTTCTTTCATATTTTTCACTATATTTTTTAAAGCTCTCTAATCAATTCCTGCGCTATTACTCACGGAATGAATCCCTTCCCTCAGAGATGGGTAGTTGATCTACATATAGTATTTTAAATCAATATATATTTTTGTCCTATTATTCTTATACCACAATGCAAAAATTGAATATTTAGTATACCCATTATAATGGGTCTTCGTCTGTTTTTGACAGATCGATTATACGGTTAATGCCGTCAAGGTCATTCATAATATTGTAAACAGTTTTTGGAACATCAATTTTCCAGTTTTCGCCCTTGAGCATTTTCTGCCTTATCCTTGTTCCTGACCATGAATCACGATTTATCATGGGAAGTGAAAGCACTTCGTATTGTTTTTCATAAAAAAGCCTTTTGACAAGAGGATTATTCGTATATACTCTGTGGAATGGAGGAGTCAATGATTCCACGTGTGCAACCCACATTGGATTTGAGTTGACATCCTCTATTGGAACTATATAATAATTTGAAATTCCATTATTTTCCAGAGTATTCAGTATCATGAGATAACGTTCTCCAGCTGTAAAAGGATTCATGAGTGTATGTGAAAGCTGAGCACTTCCAATTCCGATGACCACATACTCGTTATGTTCCAGTATATGCTTTATTATGGCCAGATGGCCGTTATGGAAAGGTTGAAACCTTCCTATTATAAAGGCTTTCATTTAACCTTAATAGGTATATCGTAAATAAATTTTTATGATAAGTATATTTTTGTTCCCCTGAAAAATATTGACGTTATTTCCTGTTGATTCCATTACTGTTTTGATAATTTCCCGATCTTACGGAATAATTTTTTTCAGGCTTTTTTATCTCGTAAAATACTATCTGGACAAATTTCATGCCTGTCATAATTTCAATATCATCCCCAAAATTGTAAAATGACATTGTAAGATTCCCACTGAATCCTGCGTCAATAAATCCGAAAGAGCCAAATATCCCCCTTCTGGCATATCTTGATTTTATATGCAGGGAACCTACTATGTTATCTGGAAGAGCAAGTTTTTCCAGGCTTGATATGAAAAATAATGAATTTTTAACTGCAATATCTCTGTCATGGTCTCCAATTCGTAGATCATAGCCATTTGGAGTCAGGCATTCTTCCATATAATTTTCTGTAATTATTTTCCCCAATTTTATATAATTTGCTATATCTGAATCATTCAACATGCCGTTGTATAGTACCTCTATTAATTACTTTTGTGATTACCGGATAAAGTATAAGTGCCAGCAAAAAGGAAATATAATAACTTATATCCACTCCCCCAAGGTACAGCTTTGATATCATCCCCTCGTAGATAATTCCTGGATCCATAAATGGAATTGAGGCCAGCAGTGCTATAAAGTATGCCATAATGCCAGGGATATTAAATCCCGCTATCGAATTGATATTAAAATCACGGCGCCTGTTCACAATGAAAAAATCAGCAAGCATTATGCCCAGCCAAGGTGTTATCCAGTAGTCCAGGAGGTATAGAAAATCCTCATAGAATGAATAAAACCTTGTGTACAGTACTATAGAAAGCACTACTGCTATTGCAATGCCAAAAACTACCGAGTATATGCGCTGTATTTTTAGGCCAGTGCTTTTTAGTGAAATTGAATTGGAATAGAGATTCAATGCGTCCGCTGCGATACCACCCAGAAATATAGTAATCAACCCCAAAATCCCATAGGAGCCAAACACATGGCTGAGGTCACTGGCAGGGTTTCCAGAAGGGTTTAAGGACATTATGGCTATAAATACGCCCGCTATCTCTGCCCAGACTGTTGCAATAAGCCCTCCTGAAAAGGTATAAATAAAAGCATTTTTTGTTTTATTGTATCTGGAATAATCTGCAGCGTATGGTCCCCATGACATGAGATATGAAAATGACGTTGCCAGTGTAATGCCAAATGCCACACCGAATCCGAAGTATATGGGTTTATAGGAATATATCTGCCCAATGTGAAATCCTGCATCAAGTATTATAATGGCAAATAAAATCCCGAGAACAACTGACATGGATTTTTCAAAAATTGAGATGGCCTTTCTTCCAGAATTTGATATGAAGAATATTACTATTCCAATTACCAATATGGAAATTTCATAATATGGTATGTGAAAAGCAAGAGAGAATGCAAATGACGCCAGTATAAGATTTACTGTGAGCCATCCAAGGGTATTCATCCACTGTAGGCCTGTCATGAATATACCAAAATTTTTACCAAATGCCCTTCTGCCGAGAATCATTTGTGGGAGTCCTGTTAACGTTCCTGTTTTAGACATGAATGCCACAAGCAATGACCCCATAACACTTCCAAGAACCATGGAAAACAAAGCCATTTTGAGGCTAAGACCCAGAAGAACAGGAATAAATCCTATGGCAAAATCTCCTATTGTGAGATTCGAGGCAAACCATAGTGTAAAAAGCTCTGATGACTTGTTTTTCCTCATTTCTTTGGGAACAGCCTCAAATTCATTGAATAGAAATTTAGAATTTTTGCCATCAGAATGTTCTATCTGCATATCCTTTAATTAAAGCATAATATATCTACTTTTTTTATCGAATTCAGTAATTTAACATCGTGAACTGGAAATCCTGCCATATTCAGGGGAAATGAGTGAGAATTAATTAGAATATAGTGATAATGCATCTACTAATATGCCAGATGGATACTCCGGTTCCATCGCATCCGTTTATTTCATGAATTATCATTTGTTTTGCACCCTTCTCAAGTTATAAATAATGAGTTTATTATATCGTTTTATAAAATAAGTTATTTTTTGTCAAGTGTTTTAATTATGGATTCCGTATCCATTACAGTTGAAACAGCTGACATAGACTTAAGAGACACTTCATGCATCTCCTTGCTGTGCGATGAGCATGAGTCAGATGCAACTACTGTGTAATAACCCAGAGTACCCGCATCCCTGACACTGGTTTCGACTCCTATTTCTGTTGCAATTCCTGTAAAAATAAGTGTTTTTATTCCAGCATTCTTTAGCATATTGTCAACATTTGTTCCAATAAACAGGCTGGCTGTGTGTTTATTAAGTACATAATCATCCTTTTCAGGAGCCACTTCGTGGTAAATCTCAGCATCATCTGAACCTGGGGCCATGAATACAGGGAGCTTAGATGGGTCATCAACGCCAAACCTCTTCATGAAACTGTATATACTGGACGGAGCCATATATCTGAATGGAAGCGGCGTGATCTTTGTATAAAGAACTGGTATGCCCTTATCCCTGGATTTACCTGTCAATTTTTTAACGTTGGAAACAAATTCTTCCCTGTTAAAAATATTCTTTACAAGTCCGTTCTGGATGTCCCAGTTGACAAGCAATGTGTGCTCAGGTGCCAATATTTCCCCTATATTTTCGAAAATTGTCTTATTTCCCAGTGTTTTCATGATATTATATTTTTTTATTGTATATCATTTTTATGTATTTTTCGAAATTATGATTATTTGAAATTAAATCATTTTCAAGATCATTTTTTAGCCGTTTGGCTGTTGAGGGGTCATTGCCATTGGTGCTTATGGAAATTGTCAGATCGCCAACCACTGTAGTGGCAGCCATCATAATATCTGAATTTTCATGGTTGCTAATATCATCATGCAGAATTCC
>DAUP01000028.1:0-571 GCA_002505185.1 Ferroplasmaceae archaeon UBA567
TGCTGTCCAATGATTCCATATATCTTAAAATAAACAAAAATAACACACTTGTGAGCATCATATCTCTGGACAGTTCTGGCACGCTTCTTGGCTTCAGGAACATTGTTTTGAATAATGGAACATATTACATACCAAACAGACTGCCCGATGGAAGGATTGCAGTTATAACAACGCTGAAGAGCAATGCGAAATCTCTTTCCTACGATAACAGGATCGAGGAGATGGAATTACGATCATTAAACAGTTTCACCTCAAGTATATCTTTTATGGAAACGGACCTGCCATCACATTTGGGATGGTATGTTAATCTGAGTAATGGGTTCTATTCCGGTCAAATATCATCATCCAGCTATACCTTTGCATTACCAAATGGCACTTACAACTTTACAGTTGCATCCAGCATAAAATCTTTCATTCCTGATCCTGCCCATGGAACTATCACCGTTGATGGGAAATCCTTTACTGTAACAGTCAATTTCACGCTAGTTGGTTACAATCTGACGTTCAAAGAGAATGGCCTTCCGGACAATTATGTATGGTATGTTGATCTAGCAGACGGGTACAGTTCAGG
>DAUP01000028.1:687-4172 GCA_002505185.1 Ferroplasmaceae archaeon UBA567
AGCATTCAGAAAATAGAACCATAACGTTTAGTGATCTTCCAGGAATATATAATTACACTGTATACAATCTTTCATCCTATTATGCACTTCCCCACTCGGGATTTGTGGATCTTGTAAACAGAAATATATCGATTACTGTTTCATACTTTTCCTATGCGTATCTTGCAATTGGCGTTACTCCTTCCGAATTTACACTAATGTTCAATGGGAAGAAGATGGATGCAAATTCATCCATTTCCATGAAGCTTGTAAGTGGCAATTATACCCTATCCATAATGTCCAGTGGCTATGTTACACAGAATATGACACTATTTATCAGATCAGGCAGCAACGTTGAAATAATAGTCAATCTTCAGAAAGAACACAGCGGTTCATCTGTTTCACAGTTAGGCATATATGCAATTATGGTCGGTGCAGGTGCACTGGTTGGAATTTTATGGGGAGCATTGGTTTTCAGGAAGAAATGAAGTTAGTTTAAGATCTTGAAAATTAAACATTTATTGCCTAAATTATCCTCGCAGAGGATAATATGTAAGGGAAATCATCCTGTGAGAGGACGATTTCAATTTTAGACCCGTAAATCTTTATCTATTATCAAAGAATGATTGAGAATCTAAAAATTCAACTATTCAGGTATAACTTCTGTCTCTTTAAGATTCCTTACTGAGTTAAAGCTTACCAATCTGTAAGAAAGAAATCTGTGTCAAAGCCTTCAGAAAATTTTACATGAAGCGGAATCAGTGCTACTATGTATATTATAAAAATTGGAGCCAGATAGTATAGGTATGAATTTGGCCAAACACTGGATTTAATCAGAAACCATATGGAGAAAATTAGCATGCTAGATTCGGTTATAAGATGGAGTGAAAGCGCCATCGGACCCTCTTCAATATCAATCCCATCTATTTCGAATGTAAACCATGTCATTATGGTGAATGCTCCTATTGGAATTATCATAAAATAGGCATAATTACCCAATACAGGATACAGGAACATCCATCCCAGTGTATTTCCGAATGTAATGGCAGTACCAGTTGATATATGGTAAAGAACAAGAAGTAGAAGTATGTTAAGAGGGAGCGAAAGTGCATAGACATACTTTACCAGAACAAGAGAAAAAAGCAGGATAAATGCCAGAAGCAACACCACAGAAGGAGTTGAATCGAAGACTGCACTCGAATGGAGAAGATAAAGTGTCGCTCCTGCTAAACCTCCTGCAATCGCAAAGGCCACATCGAAATAATCGGAACCTAATAGAAGTGATATCAGGGATCCACCAATAAACAGGGCAAAAATTACAGTAATTACAATTACGACCTCGATTGTGTGACCAAAGTGTGTGCTCTCCGATATATTCCCCGCATAAACATGTATAGTTCCAGAGGAGGGATTTGCCGAATAAAGGTTGTCACCTGAACTTATTTTATAATAATAGGTACCATTTGGAAGGCAAAAGATAATATTGCTGCCCGAAGAGGCATCCTTACCCATCCCATTGCTGAGGTTAACCATCCATACATATCCACCAGGTAAATTATTTTCAGAAAATGTTATTTTGAAACCTTCTTCAAAATTGATGGAATAATTCATGTGCTCTCCACTGACGTTAAGGTAATTCAAATATCTGGAGGCAAGCATTGCCGTTCTGTTTGTTCCATAGGTAAACTCATATGTGCCGTTTGGAAGAAATATGTCCAGTATTCTTTGATTGCTTGAATAATTCAACCCGTTTTTAAAACTCACCCACCAGTAGCTACCATACTTCAGTTCATACCTATTAAATGATATCCCGTATGCATTACCAAGGGCCATAACAGTACCGTTACTGTCTGTAAGATAAAGTGTACCATTATAGAGAATGGGCTCTGTGCATATTGCGGATCCTGTGCTGTATGACCAGATGGTATTTCCATTGGTTCCAAGCGCGTAAACAAGGCCATTATTTCCAGCAAGGTATAGCCTGTGATTACTTGAAATTACAGGAGATACAGTAATATCTTCACTTAATGACTTCTTCCAGATAAGTGTACCATTATACCTGTTAATGGAATAAAGAGTGTTTCCGTATGGAATGTAAACATAGGTTTTGCATACGGCAGGGGTGTTGGTAAAATGGCCGTTTGGCAATGTATACTGCCATAGAATATTACCATCATTGTTTATGGCATAGAGAGTGCCATTAGATGTTGCGGCGTATATTGTTCCATCAAAATAGCTGGCAGAGGCCACAACGGGTGAATTAAGTTTAACCTTCCATTCCAATGTTAAATTAGAACTATTGAGTGCATCCAGATAGCTGGAATTGGAAAAGCCTAAAATTACAAGGCCATGCTCCAGAGTTGGAATAGTATCGAGTGCCCATGGCATATTTCGATATATAGGTCTTATGAGGTCATTTCTGAACATGGAAATATTAGTATTTCCATTGAATGAATAGTAAAAGCTACTGTTGCATGCTGCAATAAGTCCGTATCCGTAATCCCTGTTAAAGATCATAGATCCTCCTATGGAGGTAACATTTATGTTGTTCCCACTGCTAGAATTATCCAGAGTTAGCCAAGGTCCCTCCGAGAAAAAACATCCAATGCAGAAATCCTGAAGCATAATCTTTCCAGATGAAATTGCAGGATAATAGCTGCCCACAGAAGTTGGGTTATTATACATGGTATGTGCTGTATACCCAGTCCACTTTAATGATCCTGAGGAAGTGGATAGATCGTAATAATAACCATATTCCTGGTCAGGTTCTGTTACTATGAGATTGTTATCATATTCCAGAATAGTATCTGAACCCCCACCAAGATTATATTTCCATATGAGTGAATCGTTGGATGGTCCAGTAGACTGACTGAAACCGTTATGAAAAGAACTACCCTGAAATTGACTCCATTCTGAATTATTATAGCTAACAGCAACATTTGAGGCAAATGAAGGTAATTCACTATCAGAACCTAAGGTTCCTTGAATATTTACAGCATGTGAACTTTCCATCGCCATAGAGAGGAAAGAGATGGATAGTATCAGTGCTAAGAAAATAATTAGAACATGTTTACGTTTTTGTGATAAATTAAATATTTTGTGTAGCCTGTTTGAAATCTTAATGAATTTACTAACATTGTTTTCTGGATATTGTGTAATAAAACACAATATAGCCTTCAATTCATTGTAAAGGCGTATTGAATATATAGAAAGCTTTTCAACGCTAATCCTCAATTCAAAATAATAATTCTAACCTGTTTATAAATATTTCTTATACAATGTGGAACTATAATATATTATATAGTTAATTATTACTTTATGACCTTGCCTAACCGTGGAATTGCCATCCCTTATTTCATATTTCTCGGTATTAATAATATATCAAGAACAATTAATGAGAAGCAAAAATAATAATGTATATATATTAAATCCTTTAGAACGCAATCCTATGGAATGTGTGAGTATCTTTACCTATTAGATATTGAGAAATCATCCCTGAGTATTAC
>DAUP01000050.1 GCA_002505185.1 Ferroplasmaceae archaeon UBA567
AATTTATTTTTCCAAAAATTTTAGTAATGCCTGATAATCCATTGTATTTATCACCCTGTTTTTTGTAAGCCATCCTCTTCTTGCGGTTCCTATTCCAAGTTCCATAAAATCATAGCCATATATGTTGTGGGAATCTGTATTTATAGAATAATAAATATTGTATTTTGAAGTTTTCAGAATATTCTCATCGTTTAAATCAAGCCTTGCCGGTGAAGAATTAATCTCAAATGCTGTTTTATACTTTTCACAGTACTTTGAGATCTCATCAATGTCAATCTCATATCCCGGCCGATCATTTATTAACCTCCCTGTAGGATGGCCAAGAATGTTGACCTTCCCCGTTTTTATTGCGTTTATTATTCTCTGAGTCATTTTCTCCCTGCTCATTCCGTTATCAGTATGAACTGATGCTATAAGGCAATCAATCCTGGAAAGTGTCTCATCTTGCAGATCAAGTGAACCATCCTTTAAAATATCGACCTCAGCCCCTTTTAATATTTTTATTTTGGAATTTTTATTTAAATTATCTACGGTATCAAAGTATTTTATTAATTCTTTTTCAGTCATTCCCTTTGCAATTTTAAGATGTTCTGTGTGATTTGTAATTGCAATATATTCATAATTTTTCTTGAGGGCATATGCTATCATCTCTTCTGTTGTGTTCATTCCGTCACTTTCCTTTGTGTGCAGGTGCAGATCCCCCTTTATATCGCTTATTTCTATCAATCGTGGTATTTTATGTTCCAGTGCCATTTCTATTTCTCCACGATCCTCACGCATTTCTGGAGGTATATAATCCATGCCNNCCTGAAAACAATCCATATTCATTTAATTTATATTTATTATCAATTGCTATCTTCCTTACCTTCACATTATGGTCCTTGCTTCCTGTAAAATATTGCAATGCAGACCCAAAACTTTCAGGTTTTATCACTCTTAGATCACAGGTTACTCCTGTATTCAATAAAACTGTGGTTTTAGTATTACCGCTCACAATTACAGATTTTACATCCTCGAATTTAACAAACATTTTCATAATTTTTTCAGGGTTCCATGATATGGCCAGTATGTCAATATCCCCAACAGTTTCTTTCATTCTTCGTGTTGATCCAGCTATTGCACATCTATTGACTAGATTTGCAGCTGTGAGATACCATATTATTTTTCTTGCCTCAGTAAGGCCAGTTCCCAATAGGATTCTTCCACCAATAGAATCCAGCAAGGATATGCTTTTTAATATCAATTCCTCACTTTTTTCTCCGAATCCCGGTATATCCCTTATTTCATGGTTTTCTGCAGCTTTTTTAAGTTCCTCAACATTTTTAATGCCAAGTTTATTGTAAAGTATTATGGCTTTCCTGGAGCCAAATCCCTCTAACCTCATCAGGCCATTGAAGTCAATAGGATATGCATTTTTTAATTCTTCATATTTTTCTATTTTTCCAGTTGTTAAATATTCTACAATATGGGAAGCAAGCCCTTTTCCGATTCCTGGTATTTTAAGCAGGCCTTCAATGCCCTCCCTTTTATAAATAATCGAAACATCCTCTGGCATAGATTCAATGCTGCGGGCAGCCCTCTGATATGCCAGTGCTTCAAACTTTGATTTCTCATCCATGCTCAATATATAATATAAATCGTTAAACATATCTGCAATTTCCTTATTCTTCATAATGAATCAATAAACATTTAAATTATAAACTTATGGCTTTCCTGTTTTGNNATGTCAGGCTCAATTGTTTCCCAGACCAGAGATATCCTAGGTCACAAATGTTAAAAGGAACGATAGCCATTAAGATACCTGTGGATATGTTTATACCAATTCATTATTGAAATTCGGAATATCACAGATAATAGTTTCTGTACAGGCTTGAGGAGATTAACAACATTTTCAGCAGGAAATAGCCTCCAGGGCATCATAAAAATTAAAGGTATTGTGGAACCTGTAGGCAGGATTTGCACAAAGAATCAAATCACAATGAATGATTTTAATTCCCTGTCTTGAAAGGGAAAATTTATAAATATGCATTATGGTTATTGTTTTATGGAAGTTAAGAATTATTTCGATCTTTCCGTTGACATCAGACCGAATATGCCATGTTGGCCAACAAATCCTCTTGTAAGGGTCGATCCAGTAGGACTTCTGGCAAGGGATGGATATACCGTTGAAAGATACGAATCGGTAACGCATACAGGAACCCATATGGACGCACCATATCATATGATAGATGGTGCAAGAACAGTTGATAAAATACCATTGGAACAGATAATCGGGCCAGGGTATTGTATAAAACCAGAGATAGAAGGGACTGAAATTCATGGTTATGCGCTAAAAAAAATATGGAAACCCGAGTATGACGGTAATATCATACTTATCAATACGGGATGGGACAAAAAGAGATCTTATACAAAAGAATTTCAATACGAATTTCCGGGATTAGCAGATGATTCCGTAGAATTTATTAAAGCTCATAAACCAAAGCTTCTGGGGATAGATTCTCTGGGGATTGATCCATACTCTCACAGTGATTTTAGAGTTCACAAGGCTCTTCTGGCAACAGATATGGCTTTTATAGAAGATTTGACCAATCTTGATAAGTTAACTCCGGGGAAAGAGTACTTTATAATGGCTTTGCCGTTGAAATTAAATGGTGCAAGCGGTTCTATGGCACGTGTGGTAGCACTGGAAATAGCATGAATATTCGCAATTCCTGATAGATATTGCATGAAGAAATATATAGAAACATCAGAGACATTTTATACCAGCTAAGGTAGAAAGTCTCACTTTCAAGGATGGAAGCTGGTCTACAGACATAGCTTCAATTTCTACTCTCGGATACCCTGGAATGGCTCTTCCTATTTTTTCATTTGCATCTTTTATTCCATATTCTCTTTATTTTTGTATCAGGATTAATACATTTATCAATTATAAGCTGTGTACATTGCAGTGGCATGCTTTATCTAACACTTTTTGAATGGGTTTGATATTACAGTATCCATATCATTTCTGCGGATTAGCCAGGGCATAACTAATACAGCAAATTAATTGGTATTCTCATTATTGTGCGGTGTATCATGGATAATATTATTCTGTCCATAGCAAAAGAAAAACTTTTCGCTCACTTGAGTTTAATATAAATTTTTAAATTTTATGAGATATTTGTATTATTGCAATTTTTCGTCATTTATATGTGAATTTAGCCACAAAATATTAATATTATGTATAGTTTATTTTTTATGACTCAGGTTAACAATCCTCAACAAGATAAAAGAGCCTACAGGAAGGACATCGGGCTATGGGGAGTTATAATGCTAGCACTTGGAGGAATACTAGGCCCAGCTATTGCCTATGCACCGGTATATACACTGGCTTATGCAGGGCCTTCAGGAATTCTGGCATGGCCAATAGCTATGGTAATGATAATTCCAATAGGACTGGTTTTTGCAGAGCTTGGAACCACCTATCCTAAAGCCGGTGGTGTTGCATATTACCCCACAAAAACAAATGGACCAGTTGTCGGAGCATTGAATGGTTGGGCATCAATGGTAGGGTATCTTTTTGTCGGACCAATTATAGTTTTTGCCGTAGTAGAATACTTAAGTTTCTATTATCCTCCACTTTATAGTAATGGTACTCTGACATATTTGGGCATAGCAGTAGCCGAAATAGTACTGGTATTAGTTTTTGCAATCAATGTTATGAGAATAAAACATATGGGCCAAATTAACCTTATACTCACAATAATCACCCTGCTGTTGATAGGTATTGTCATAATTACGTTAGCATTCTATTTTAAACCATCAAATCTGGTATCAAGTGCCGTGGGAGGATTTACACCATACGGATTCACTGGACTATTTGGTGCAATAACATTAACTGTATTCGGCTATGGTGGTTTTAGGCAACCTATTGATTATTCAGAGGAAGTTAAAGACCCTGGGAAAAGTATACCCATAGCAATAATAGCGGCTCTGATGATATCCGGATTAGTATTCACTTTAGAGTCTCTTGTGTTTGCCGGGGCAGTCAATTTTTCAAAATTTCATGTTAACAGTGGAAATTGGGCAGCCTTTTTCCATTACAGTGCACCCTATGCATCCATATCCCAGATATTAGCATTACCCGCACTTGTTGTTGTGGCTATAGTGGTGGCATTGATTGCCACTTTCAAGGATGGCGTCATATATTATGGAAGCACAGCCAGGGTTGGAGAAGTGCTTGCGAGGGATGATAGATTCCTTCCAAAACTTTTTGATAGAATGAGCATACGTGGTGTTCCTATCTATTCCATTCTGCTTGTGTTGGTGGTCACAATAGTTTTAGTTGCACTGGGCAGGTCTCTTGCCACAATTATAGGCATTATGGTTGACGGATTTCTACTTTCCTATGCACCAGGAGCTATAAGCCTCATGGTATTCAGAAAAACAGATCCTGATACAAAAAGGCCATTCAAGCTTCCATTTGCGCATATTTTTGCACCAATCTCCTTCATTATTGCCAATATTCTTGTGTATTGGTCTGGATTTGCCGCTGTAGAAATTATTATACCACTTGATCTTGGAGGGCTTTTCTTGTTAATCATTTATAATCATTACAATAAAATCGAAGGTAAACTTGCGTTATACGGTATTTGGATGCCTGTTTATCTTCTATTTGTCCTGTTTATGTCATACATTGGTAGTGGTTTCTTTGGTGGAAGGAATTTCATTATCTTTCCCTACGATTCTCTCCTATTCATAGTAGTGACCGCAGTATTCTACTTTGTTGGGGTAGCTCTAGGGATCAAAAGTGTAGAATATCAAAAAAATAAAAATAATAATATAAAAAATATAGCTAATGATTAAAATAATTGATATTATTTAGGTTCTCACGTGAATCTTTTAACGTTTTTTGAATGTAATTTTTAATACATTATTAATTACATTACTGGATAAAAGTGGCATGGTCAGACAAAAATTTATATATGGTCAGACGTTTACATTATTATGCATAGAAAGAAGGTAATAATAGATGTGTTAATGGTATCTATCTTTATGGCAACTGCATTTGTTCCTGTGGCTGATAATTTAAATAATAGTAGCAATTTATCATACATTCCTGCTTTGAAAAATAATACAGCTAATAAAATATCCCTATTTCATATTAAACCTTCAGGGAAAGCATATAATTTTAATAATAATGGCATAATTTTTTCAGGGAATGATCCATTTATAAAGTTAAATAACAGATATTATTCATCACAGTGGTCAGTATTGAATAAAAATTTTAACAGGGAAAAATTAAAGGTACTTGGAAATAAAATGATAAACAATAAGGCACAGAATTCTGCTGTTGAAACACTTAAAAATAATAATGTCAGTGTGGCATACATATATTCCTTTTATGGCAACAGTGTCCATGCAAGCATGGCCATAAAGAATTTAAATAATTCAACATTCAATTATACAGTACAGTTTAATGCAATACTGCCATCAAATAATATCATAGAATTGTCAAACAATCATAGCATAAATAAGAACTTTAATTCTGTCAATGGAATCACCCTTATGAATATACGGAGTACATACAACCCATTAATGTTTGGTAATATTATGATAAATCCATTGAATTCAATGCCTTCATCAACAATGATAATAAAGGACGGCAACTATGCAGTTTTAACTATGCAATACCATATAACCCTGGCAAAGGATGAAACATATACAATAGACCCTGCAATAACAGATGCTTCCGATTCATCCGGTGCATCAAACTGTGTTACCTATGGCAATATCACAACCGGTTTAAGTACTGGTGGATGCGTATTTGATTCAAATGGTGCTGAGGTTGGTGAGATAACAGAAACTGCACAGACTCCTGAATATTTGGCCCCGTCCGGTAATACATTTTACTTCCGTATTGATTCAACTTTCAGTCCCACATCGTCGTCCTATAATGTTAACTGTATAGAACAGAAAATGGTGGATAATAATGGAGGCAATGACAATTTTAAAGTACACAGTTACAAGAGTTACCTGCAGGACCATCAGAAAAATTGTGTATCAAGTATGAAGACAGACATAAATGCAGCATTCAATTTCCTCAATGTAATACTGGAGATTGCCGGTGTATCAATACCAAATCCATTCTCCTTATTTGGAAGTGGCACTGATGTGTCTGCTGGAAGTGTTTCCAACGGTTTTGAGATAACAGCAAATGCAGGAACTGTGACATCACCAAAAGCTGGTGTATACTGGCCATCTATATCATATGGCTATTGTACATATTTATATGGATTTATACCAGAATATCATATTAAAAACGTTCATGAATTTGGTGACTGTATAGATATGCATTTCCAGAATAATAATGGAGGCACATCGAATAATCCCTACTGGAATTACATAACATATACTAGCACATTCAAGATTATTAATAAAAACCTGAAACCCGTTGAAAATGAAAACGGCCAGTATGAAACCCAGATAAGTGAAACGTTTAAACTTGGGCAATATCAGAGAAGCGATTGATATGAAAAAATCAATAGTTAAATATTTAACAATATTCATTATAATTATAATATCATTCACAGGATATAATTTAGATACAGAACCACCTCATATAAATGCAATAAGCCAGAACCAATTAAAATCCTATAACCTGACAAAAAATCCGATTTTAGGGTTAAAATATGTTAATTTAACATATGGCAATTCCACAGCCGAATATGTTGTATATTACCAAATTCCTGACAATATATATTGTGTGGGCGTTACATTTTATAGCCAAATAATGATATATAAATTAAGCCAGAAACTAAATTTCCCAATAACAGGAATATCACTGGAGATAAAAAATATTAACCTTGAAAATCGTTCTTCCCATTATTCGATAGAAGAATATTCCTCTCGCAAAATGCATGTATATGGCAATAATACTATGGGAATAGGTATGGCGAATTGTCTTTCAACAGTGGGTAATACTTCAGTATCTGTGTCATTCGACATTGTACCAGTATATAATATCTATATATACCATTTCAATGGAAAAGAACAGTATTTCCAGTATAATTTTACTTTAAAGGGAACAAGGATTAATTAATTTAGTATGAGTAGAGGAATTAATATGAAAAAATCAATAATTAAATATTTAACAATATTCGTTATAATTATCATTATAATATCATTCACAAGATATAATTTAGATACAGAGCCACTTCATATAAATACAATAAACCAGAGTCAACTTAAAAGTGATATAAACCATCCTGAGATTTTGGGAATAAAATATGTTAACTTAACATATGGTAATTCCACAGCCGAATATGTTGTAGATTACCATATTCCTGGCGACACATATAACGTGAGTTCAACATTTTATTGCTGTATAAATATATATGAATTAAACCAGAAACTAAATTTCCCAATAACAGGAATATCACTTGTGATAAAAAATATTAGCCTCGAATATCGTCCTTTCAATTATTCGATAACAGGATGTTCCTCTCCCAAAATGCATGTATATGGCCACAATACTATGGAAGTACCTATGGCGAATTCTCTTCTAACAGTAGGTAATAATTCATACTCTGTGTCATTTGACATTGTACCAGTATATAATATCTATATATACCATTTCAATGGGAAAGAGCGGTATTTCCAATATAATTTTACTTTAAAGGGAACCAGGATTAATTAATTTAATCTCTAGTATAGTATTCGAGATAACTTTATAAAATGTATTTCTGTGCTTCATTATGTGCAAAAGTGGATCTATAAAACTAAGGGGCATCGGACTCCATGAAATTGAGGAAATGAATAAAGGAAGAGCAGAAAAGAGGAAAGATGCTGTAGAGATTTATTTTGGTAAATGAACTGCATGAAGGAAAAACGTTCCAGAAGCAGCAAAGACTGATGGGGTCGTTAAGGTAATCGTCTATGAATGGTTGAAAAGATAGTACGAATCAGATTATGATGGCCTCATTCCAAGATTTGCAGGTGGAAATCCTGGAAAACTTTCAACGGAACAGAAAGATGAACTTAAGCCATTGCTTGATGCAAAGGACATTATGGAACATATATAAACAAAGTTCAATGTTGAATATTCAGTGAGGCAGATAAGAAAAATGCTGAAAAACTTCGAGATTGATTTTGTAAAACTATGCTATGCAAATTACAGGAAACTAGATGATGCATATGAAAAACTAAAAAAATAGGTTTAGTTGATTGAGTTGCTCCTTTCAAGAAATCTGCCATAATAAAGAACGCATCAAAGTTCAGGGCAAACATCTTTGGTTTTTATACATTCAACGATAAAGGTACAGTAAACATATGCAACAAATTTAATTTTATAGTTTATAATGCCTGAATACTATATTTTTTATGCTGTCCATGAAAACCATCCAAATAAATGTTATTCCAATGCTGATCAGTATAAATTTTAATGGAATTGCAGTTACAAGTATGCCATAATAGGATATTGCTGAGATGACTATTATATCTAAGATACTGGAAATGAGAAGAACCCTCGAAGGCATTGAATTAAAGAATCTTTTCCTTTCCCTTACCATATAAACGGTAAACTGTCCCGAGAATACGAGCATATCAAAGATAAATGTGTGTATCTCGTTCATTCCCATTCTTGCCACTAATCCGATGTAAAGGAACACAAAACCCTCTACTACAAGGAATGCTGAGAGTATAACTGATGAATAGATAAGAGACCTTACGTTCCACTTTTCTGGCTTTATAGAATATCCCACATTGTCCGTGGCTATGGACATGGTTACAAAGTCATTGGCAAAAATAAGAAGGATAACATCGAATGGTGTGGTAACAAAAAATCTTACCACAAAAAATGAAAGGGTAAGGAAGAATGCAACCTGGATCGTTTTCATTATTTTATTCAGTGTGTATGTCAGCATCCTCTGGTAAATTCTTCTGCCTGACTTTATCCCGTCCACAATATCTGTAAGCCCGGGATGGGTGAGAACCACACTTGCAGACGCCTTTGCCACATCCGTTGCCGATGCAACCGCCACACCAAATTCTGCCTGTTTCAATGCTGGTGAATCGTTTACGCCGTCGCCAGTCATGCCCACAATATGCCCTGATTTTTGCAGGGCCTTAACTATATAGTATTTATCCTCCGGGAAAACCTCGGCAAAAACGGAACAATCAGATGCACCTGTATAGTTACTCTTTATGGTGCTGGTGTCACAGAGTTTCTTGTCCAGACCGATCTCCCCTGCAACCTCCTCTGCAATGAGTGTATTGTCCCCCGTAATCATTACTGGGGATACATTAATTTGCTTAAGCTCGGAAATAAGTTCCTTCGAGTCTTTTCTCGGTGGATCATATAACGGTATAATACCCTTAATTTCCAGTGTTTCTGATCCTACTGCCACGGTAATTATCCTGAATCCCTGAGAAGAGAAATATTTGACATCATCCTCGTATCCGTCAGGAACGGTGCCGGACAACTGATCTATGACCTGTGGTGCACCCTTAACTATTCTTATGGATTTGCCATTTTCTTCTATAATTGCCTCAGTACGTTTAATTGCGGGATCGAAGGGAGTGAACCCGCTTCTAGTAGAATAATCTATTTTTATGGATTTTGATTCTGCATAGTCCAGTATGGCATTGTCAATAGGATCCTCGCTTTCCCTTTCCGATGCATATGAGGCGTACTTGATTAATGCCTGTTCATCTTCACTGTAAACCTTGGGTGTTTTTATGGTAAGCCTGTCTTCTGTGATAGTGCCGGTTTTATCCATGCATAATGTATCCATGGATGCTGCATCCTCTATAGCTGACAGTCTTGTGACTATTTCTCCACGCTTTGACATGTGAAGTGCTCCAAGCGCCATTGCTATTGTGAATGTGGCAGGTAGGGCCACAGGTATTGATGCAATTAATACTACAAGGGCGAAAGGTATCACATCGCTAAGGCTTACCCCCTGATAAATGGAAAACAGTATCAGGGCTACAACAAGAATAGTATCTATTCCAATCAGATACTTGACTATTCTCATAATGAGCTCTTCTATGTGCGATTTTGTTTTTGCTGCCGCTACAAGCTCTGTTGTTTTCCCAAAATACGTCTTAGACCCTGTTTCGACTGTGATACCGTTGCATTCACCTCTTTTTACAATGGAGCTGGAATATATGGTGTCCCCTTTTTTCCTTGTTACTGAAAGTGACTCTCCTGTGAGTGCGGACTGGTCTATTTCCAGTTCGTTGTCTATTATTACAATATCTGCCGGAACCACATCTCCAAGCCTTAAATGGACAATATCCCCGGGAACAAGAAGCCTCGCCTCAATAGGGTTCCACTTTCCATTTCTCAAAACTCTTGCCTGGACTGAAAGCTTTTTCTTTAACAGTTCCACTGCGTTATCGGCCTTTGATTCCTGGGTAAATGATATTATGCCGTTGAATACAAGCAGAAAAAGTATTATTACTGTATCGTCATATTTGCCCAGAACAAAGGTTATTATTATTGTAAATTCCAGCATCCATGGAATAGGCGCCCAGAATTTTTTCAAAAATTTAAGCAAGAAATTTTGTTTCTTCTCTGCAACCTCATTATAGCCATAGGTTTGCAATCTGGACTCTGCATCACTGTCTGAAAGCCCCGAAGGAGAAGAATTTAACTTTTTAAATAAATCATCCAGTGAAATTTCCTCTGGTTTTGCCATTAAATCCGTTAATTATAGCTATACTGCATTTAAGTTTATTGAAAAATATAAAATTATTCAAAAATAAGTAATATTATAAATCGTTGATTATTTTCTTGCCGGGATTGCATTTATCGGGGGTACTTTTCTGTTTGAAATGAATATTGTGGAATTTGATCCATATCTCTTGAACAGGTAAAGGGCAGAGAATATTACAGGTACTATGAGTATAAAGAAAGAATAATCATACCCTATAAATTTCACAATATAACCGAATACCAGTGGTATAATCATGAAAAGCACATTATTATATGCCATAAAATATGAATTTGCGGCACTTCTCTGCTCTATAGTTGTACCCCTTGCAATCATTATTGTGGACATGGGAAATATTGAGCCGTGTGGTATGCCCAGAACCATCATTACCAGGAGAAATGATGTGAATGTGGTAAGAAACGGAAACATCATCATTGAAAGGCCTGTAATTATTATTGAAATTATAAGTGGAATCTTAATATGTTTTAATGGATGTATTGTCAGCACAATTCTTGTAAGGAATGACACTGAAAAGAAATATATGTACGGGGAATAGGCAACTGCTCCTGAAACGTGAAAACGTGCTATTGCATAAAGTGTAAGGAAAACGCTCAATGCTGCAAATGGGACATTGTAGGTTGTTATTGTAAGTATGCTTGCCTTCAAGCCATCATTTTTCATGACATTTGCATGTGTTTCATTTTTTGTGTCTGGAAATTTAATCATTGTTGAAACTATTACCCCAGCAACGACTACTGGTATGAAGAAAAGAAAGACATCCCGGTAGTTCACAAAGGTAAGAATGTAATACTCTATAGTGGGCCCCAATATTAAACTCAGGCTTAAACCGACGGAATAAAGTGATATTAGCCTCTCACGTTCTTTCTGGTCTTTCAGGAGCGTTGAAGATGTGATAAGATTGGGCATCATAATACCGTATGCCAGTCCTGCAAGTGCTGATATTGCCCATATTGTTATCCCGTTGGCAAAATAATATGATATAAGGGAAAAAAGTATTGCAAAATTTGCTCCTATAAAGAGGTGCCTTCGTATTCTGGAATTTAACCGGGGATTGATGTAAAACGTAACAGTAAATGTGAAGAGGTAGATAACTGCAGATATTATACCAACAAGAAATCTGGAGAAACCCAAATCTATCTTTGCCAGCAAGGGAACGGTGGTAATTATCATATTATTTGTGGCCCTCATTGAGAAGGTCATTATGATAACAGTGATAGCCAGATAAATAAAACTAATATTCTTTTTCTCCATAAATACCTATTTTCAGATATTACAGAATAATATATAAATATTTACGTGACAATTATATATCTCTAAAGTATTTATGAATAAAATATATTCATGCTTATATTCCTGAATGAAATATATTATAATGTCAAACATCCTTATCATAGACGGGGACGAAAGTTTTGGCTTTAGATTTGCCAGGGACTACGGGAATAGGGATGAAATACAGTTGCTTTATCCACTGAAGGGAATTGAAAATTTTTTGGAATCGTTAATGGAACTCCCAGATAATTATGATTTTATAATAAATAATTTTGATATACCATTTTATTCCAAAAGTACTAATTTTCTGGAAATGAATTTTAAGATCCAGGAATTTGTCAATGAAAGGTTTCATGCAGGAAAGAAAGTATTGTTGTCAAGCCAGTTAGTCTATTCCTCATCAACATTGCCAAAAAATGAAAATTATAAAACAGTACCAGAAACTGAATACGGCAAAACAAAGATTAAGGCTGAGCAGGCAGTTAAGCAGAATGACCATTACCTTATAATAAGAAGGGGAATGACATACGGGAAATGTACATACAATATTTATACTGATATACTCGCTGCCATAAGAAGCAAAATGCCAGTAAAACTTAATAACAACATTATATTGAATCCAGTGCTGAATTCCGATCTTTCTCTTATCGCATATAAGGTAATGAAAAATATGGACAGGCAGATTATAAATGTAGCCAGCGATGAAACAATGACGCTTTATGAATTTGGTTCAAGACTCTACAGATCATTCAATGATAACGCATGCCCATTTATAAAAACCTATACAGGAAAAAATCTCGATTACCGCATGGACATGTCTATGATTCATAAACTGTATAATTTAGAATTTACAGGCCTTGAGGACATTGATTTTATGGATTTTTTGCCCAGATAGGCACCAGTATTAATGTATCAGGCAGTTCAAGAACATTTTAGTTTTAAAATTACTATATTGAAGTTATAAAATTTTTATAAGTTTCCACAGTAATGGTCTAACGGATTCATAATATATACTAAAGCGTGCATGTGTTTCTTCTTCACCAACTTTTATTGTTATTGCATCAGGATTGGCGATAAATGAATCCTCATCTGTATTGTCATCGCCGATAATTATGGCTGGCCGATTCCTGTTTCTGGTGGATCTGATTGCATTGCCCTTATTGACATGGGGAATTCTTAATTCCATAATATCAATTCCACAGTATAGATCCAGTTTATAACGGCATGCAAGAAAATTGGCAATCTTATGTATAAGGGAAAAATATTGTGAAGAGCGTATATTTCCCAGGTGGAACATAACACCGCCGGTTTTGTTGTACATTTTCAAACCCGGAAAACGCTTCTCCAGGTAGAGATTCTCTGTGTATATTCTCTTAAATAAATCAGTATACATATTGAACTTCGGAATTACAATAGTCTCACCACTGATATGAAATACAGATCCATGAAGGCCTATGATGTTGTAATCACCCAGAAATTCTACTATGTCCTTAACTTCCCTTCCTGTGACAATATAGGTTTCCAGTCTACAGTCAAGAGTGGCAATTAATTTTAACAGATCGGAATCTGCCTGGTTTATTTCAGGGTGCTTAATTATAGGCACAAGTGTGCCGTCATAATCCAGAAAAAGTTGCGGTGCCATGGGCATTATTTCGGCAATGCCATGAATTATTTCATTTTCAGAATGCATCATATTGCCGTCCTGCCACATTTATTATTCTTTTATACCACCAGTCGCTATTCTTTGACTGGACGTACTTTTTCAATTTTTCAAGCCTGGCTCTCCTCTCAGTTTTATCCATTTCCATTGCTCTAACTATGGAACTTGCCAGTTCATTTATGTTATTCGGATTTACCTTTAATGCCCCCTCCATGCCTTCTGCGGCACCAGCAAATTTAGAGAGTATCAGTATTCCATCTTTTGTGGTGGCCACATATTCCTTGCAAACCAGATTAAGTCCGTCAATTAATGGGGTTATTAATGCTATATTGCCCCTCGCATATAATGATTGCAGAGATCTTGATGATATTTTTCTGTACATATAAACTATAGGAATCCACGAGGTTGTGCTGTAAAGGCCGTTGACCTTTCCCACTTCCATCTCAAGTTGATTTTTTATTTTCTCATATTCTGGAATTCCCGTCCGGCTTGGTGTCACATTCATTATATAAACGAATTTCCCGATTAAGTCCTTTCTATAACCTAGAATTTTTTCTATGGCTCTAACACGCTGTATCAGCCCTTTAGTATAGTCAAGCCGGTCTATTGAAAATATTATGACAATTTTATCTTTTTTTGATACTTCCGCTTTATGCTTTGAAGGGGAAAACATTTTTGTGTCTATACCCAGTGGTATAGCCAGTGATTTTAATCCTTTCGGCAACTTTATTTTCTCATATTGCAGGGTCCTGAAAAAATTTTTTTCATATAATTTTGTATGGAATGTCAGCAAATTCGATTTTGACATACTCTGTAACAAAAATTTGCCCTCAGGCAATATGCTGAAGAATTCCGGGGATACCCATGGTATGTGCCATGAAAATATTATATAGTTGTGTAAATCCATAGTTCTCAGTATTGATGGAACCATCATAAGCTGGTAGTCATGAATCCATATTACGGTTTCTGGATATGCCTTTTCTTTAATTTTTCTTGCAAATTTTTCATTTGCTGTATAATAATGTTTAAAACCCGTGGAATCAAATTCTATGTTATCTCTAAAATAATGAAACAGTGGCCATAAAACCCTGTTTGAATAACTGTTGTAAAAGCCAATTTTCTCCTTTTTTGTCAGGAATATTCTATCTATTGTGTATCCTTTAATAGTTTCTTCCGGGTGCATTATGTCGTTTTTTCCGTCACCCCAGCATACCCACGTGCCACCATATCGTCTCAGCACTGAGTCCAGAGTTGTGGCAACTCCCCCTACATTTGGTACCAGAATCTCCCCGTTTGCCGAGTACCGGTAAGAGAACGGTGCCCTGCTTGTCACAACAAGAAGTTTGCTCATATTGCTATAATGCGCTATTCAATTAAAGTTTTATGACTTGCAGGCAACTATGAGGATTTCTTCCTTAATGCATTGTCCAATTTAATTGCTGCCCTTATAACGCCAAGATGGGTAATTGCCTGTGGAAAGTTTCCCAGCATTTCCTCGCATCCATGGAAATCTATTTCCTCGGAAAAGAGCATCAAATGGTTTGAATGCCTCAATATGTTTTCGAATGTTGCCTTTGCATCTTTAACTCTTCCCAGCAGTATCAGATCTTCAATATACCAGAATGAAAGCAGTAGAAATGCATTGTCATGGTCCTTTAATCCATCATCATTTAAATACCGGAGAAACATTTCACAGGGATTCTTAAGGTCATGTTCTACTTTGGCCAGAGTGGAAACAAAACGTGGGTCGCCTGCACTGATGAATCCTGTCAATGGCATCCTCAGTACTGATGCATCTACCTGATCACTTCCATAGTACTGGGTAAAGGCCTTTACTGCCGGATTATACCCCTTCTCCATTATTTCAGCTCTTATCTCGTTTTCTATTCTGTGCCATTCTATGTAGGGAGCACTATAGCCTAATGCCTTTCCCATTTTTATTGCACGGTGGAATGCTGTCCAGGAAATAAATTTGGAATACAGATAATGTTTTGGTTCAGACCTGAACTCCCATATGCTGGAATCCGGGTATTTCCATATTTCTTTCAGGGTGTCAAGGATTTCAATTATAAAATCCCAGAGATATGTGGTTACAAGTCCTCCAGCCTCCTGAAATCTGAATACTGCATCGACTATTGATCCGTACTGGTCTATTTGTAGTTGTTCCGATGCCTTATTTCCTATTCTTACGGGACTTGAGTTCATATAGCCGGATAGATTTACTGTTTCTTCGCCGATCTGGCCGTCACCGTTAATGGAATATATTGTTTTGACCTTTCCATCCCTCTGAACTGTGGACATTATATCATAAAGAAATTTTGTAGCCTCGTCTTTTAATCCNNAGGCTTGTTGTGGGAGCTGCCACCATCATTCCAGTGGGCTCATAAAATAGCCCCTTTAATGTGAGTGCGGACCTCAGTACATAATCGTAGTATAAACCGCTATAATTTATTTTATCTGTCCATGTCCTCCAGTATTTTCTCGTCTCATCTATTCTGTCATATGACCCGTACTGTTTCACATTTCCTATTTGCCTTATGCCACTCAATATTACAACCCATTCATATTCATCTTTCTTCATGGTTATCTGATTATATACCCGCCCATCCCCTTTCTGGAGTTTAAGATTTGTAGAGATGCCCAGAGTACTGTTTTCTGATGAAAATAGATAACCATGTCTGTTTTCATGAATCTTTGCATGGGAAGATCCAAAATTAAAATCCGGTTTCAGGTCTATTAATATATCAACATCTGAATATGGTGCTTCGATAAATCTATGTATCTCCGGAAAAGTTATAGTACTGTACCATGAAACAGGAAGAAAATCTGTCAGTCTCAGTATTACATGGCCATCTTCAATGAATTCTGTTATGAGTATATTGGTTGATTCCTCATAATACTGGTTCACGTTACACTCTTTTACAGGTTTAGTTTTAAAATACCCACCATTTTTTGAGTCTAATATGGAGTCAAAAACAGGATTTGAATTAAAATTTGGGAAACATGCCCAGTCTACTGTTCCGTCAATGCCTACAAGTGCAGCCGTTCTGTTGTTCACAATGAAGCCATGGTTGGCAATTTTGAGGTAATCCAAATTATATGCCTCCCTTAGATCATATAGTCCCCTGTACGTACTCATTGCAAAATAAAGCGATATAAAATATAAAGAGTTTACTAGAAGATAAATATATATAATCTAATAAACGATGCGGAGTGGTTGGGAAACAAGTCCGTCCCATTTAGATTCTGATATTTGCTTTAACAGTCACTTTTTATGGCTTTGATTTTATTCAAGCGGCTTTATCTTTTTTACAGTTATCTTGAATGGGAAAACTGTACTATATAATATCTGACAGAATAAATTTTTGATCTACTGGTTAGCTTGGGGAGGATGTCACAATAAAGATGGAGCAAATTTCATAGATGCATCAGAAATTCGAGGCAAACAGATTTATAACAAAATGCATTATATTTATATGAGACTAAGTTACCATAAGCTGAAAATACCACTTATAAGCCCTTTTACAACCAGTTTTGGCACAGACGTGAACAAGGATGTTTATGTATTCACACTTGAACATAATGGGATAACAGCCTATTCAGAAAGCGTGACAGATGAAAATCCATTTTATGGCTCGGAGGACAATTATACTGTAATCCACATTGTGCAGAAATATCTCGCCCAGATAGTAAAAGATCTCCCAGAACCACAGGAATTCAATAAAAAAACCATGTTTATAAAGGGAAATAATATGGCCAAGGCCTCCATGGAGATGTTATTATACGACTATCACGCAAAGGTTAAAGAAAAACCTCTGGCAGAATATATGGGAAAGAGCAGGGGGTATGCAAATGTCGGTATTTCACTGGGAATGGATGATATAAATGTTACACTTAAAAAGATACAGGATGCACTTAACCGCGGATATAAAAGAATAAAGGTTAAGATAATGAAGGGCAAGGAAACTCAGATACTTGGCGCAGTAAGGGATCAGTTCCCTGATATAACCCTGAGTGCAGATGCAAACAGTGACTATACAGAAAAGGACTTTCAATTAATTAAGAAAATAGATAGGTACGACCTGATATATCTTGAACAGCCACTTTACCACGATGATATTATTTATCACTCAAGGCTTGCAAAGGAAATATCCACACCATTATGTCTTGACGAATCCATCACATCCCCTGAAAAAGCTCAAAAAGCCTTCGAAATGGAGGCTTGCAGCGTTATAAACATAAAGGAAGGCAGGCTTGGCGGAATAGGCAATTCTATCAAGGTCATGGATATAGTAAAGAATTTCAAGGGGCATGTATGGATTGGTGGAATGCTGGAGACAGGAATTGGAAGATCGTTTAATGTTTCCATGGCCTCATTGTCAGATATAGATTATCCAGGCGATACATCACCAAATGACAAATACTTTACACATGACATAGTTAAAAATCCTTTTACTATGGAAAATGGAACTATTAAGCCTAATATGGGTTACGGAATTGGTGTCGAAATTAGTGAAGAATATCTGAAAAAGTATACAGTTGAAGAGGGTTTTATTGTATGAAGGACATACTTGAATATTTCAATGCCCAACAAAACAATATGCTGTCAGACCTGAAGGCGTTTATTGAGATGGAAACACCATCCACAGACAAAAAATTACTTGACAAATTTGCGGATTATATGGCAATGTATATTGAAAATAATTTAGGTGTCAAACCGGAAATCATAAAATCATCAGATGCGGGAAATAACATACGCCTGTTCATAAGGGGAAAATACGATAACCAGGTACTTTTACTGTGCCATTATGATACTGTTTTTCCCGCGGGAACATTGAAATCCAGGCCATTTAACGTAAAGGATGGAAAAGGATATGGGCCGGGAATATTTGATATGAAAGCAGGCCTGGTACAGACACTCTATGCATTAATAGCACTTATCAAGAAAGGTGGGCCGAAATACAGTACCGTTCTCCTGATTACTTCAGATGAAGAGATAGAATCGGGTTCCTCTAAGGACATCATTATTGAAGAAGCAAAAAAATCTATTCTCACTCTGGTAATGGAACCTTCAATGGATGGGGCACTGAAAACCGAGAGAAGCGGTGTGGGAACTATTACCGTAAAAATTCATGGGAAGGCTGCACATGCAGGACTTGAGCCAGAAAAGGGGATAAACGCAATCTATGAAATGGCATATATGGTGCCTGTTATTGAGAAACTGAACGACAGGGAAAAGGGCACATCCATAAATCTCAATGTGATAAATGGCGGTGGCAGATCCAATGTGATCCCTGATTTTTGCCAGGGTATAATGGATATAAGATATAAATTGCCAGAGGAGTCGGACAGAATTATAGAAGCATTGAAGGAAGCACCTATCAGGNNCAGGAAGATAGGTGAAGAAATTGGGCTTGATCTGAAGGAGGCTTCTGTTGCCGGTGGAAGTGACGGAAATTTCTGTTCTTACTATTGCCCGGTAATTGATGGTCTTGGTGCTGTCGGTGGGGGGGCTCACTCTGATAATGAGTATATTCTGGTTAATCAAATTCCAGAAAGAACCGCACTCCTGTATCTTATCCTGAAGAATATTGAAAGTCCGGGTGGTAATTTATAATATTTTTTCCATAATTTCTGTGTCGATCCACTTGTTGTTTAATATTCCCTGCTCATGCATGATGCCAACAGTTCTAAACCCATGGTTAATATAAAGATTCCGGGCATGTTCATTCCCTGAAATCATTGTCAGAATTATTTTATGGAAACCATTTGTTCTTGCCTCCAATATACCCTGATCCAGAAGGTTGCTTCCTAATCCATGGCCTCTGTAACTTCTTTCTATGTATATGGAAATATCGGCAACGAACATGTACGCCTTTCTCTGGCTAAAAGGATTCAGAGAAAGCCAGCCCACAATTTTTCCCTCATTGTCTGCAACAATCACTGAATATCTTGGATCGCGACTGGATAACCAGTTTTTCACCCATTCTGCACCCCTCTTATCGACCTCAAGGGTGGCAATCCCATCATCTATTCCCTGATTCCATATGGCACCTATAAAAGTGGCATCATGATAACTGGCTTTTCTGTAGGTTATGCCTTTATACATGACATGTCAACTTAATGGGATATTTATTTTTATTGATAGGCATCTTAAAATTCAGTCTTCAGTTTCATCAATTATCTCCATGATACTTTTATTTACCTTGTTCCACAGATAACTTCTTTTTTCCATATAACGCACTTCATTCCGGCTAATATGCAATTTCGGGAGCCTGTCAGGTATAAGATAGTTTTCGTAATCTTTCAGGATCAATGACTCTATTATGCTTTCCATAACAATAATTCGATTATTTTCCTTGAATTTATAGGGCTTTGTTTTAGATATTTTACTCAGTACTAATGCAGGAAAAGAAACGTAGTAAGGTTCAATATGGAACATTTTTACATCTTTTATACTGAAATTGCATGATATTATGGCATCCCGGAAGTTTATAATCCGCTCCAGAAATGAATTTTTTTCGGAAGTTTTGTATTTCAACGAATCGTATTGTTCTGATGGGAAGGCTGCAATACCCCCTTCTGCTGCAATACGGGCCAGAAGGTCTATGTCCTCATATTCACGGAGATTTCTCCAACCTCCCGTTTTATCCAGCATGTCACGGGCAATAACCATGGGGCTGTATACTAATGCACGTTTCTCCCTTTTTTCAAGGAAACTGTGTATAACATCTGATGTCTCCGAATTATATACTGTGGATGGATTGAAAATTATAAGATAATCGCCTGTACTGTGAAGATATGCCAGCTGTTTCCCAGCTCCGTATGTGTCAAATGTTTCATTTATGAATTTAATTCTGTCTGATTTGAAATTAACCTGCATATGTGTTGATATTACCAGTTCATATGGGTGTCCCAGTTCCTCTGCAACATTGACTATGCTTTCAAGGGATCGCTTTACACTGTCCGATATGTTCATTGCCACCGCACAGAATGACAACTTTATTTCCCTGTTATAGGATATTGGCAGTTCCTTTACATCATATGATTCCATGGTACATTTAAGATAATTCTTAGCTGGATTAAAGCTTATTGGTTATCACATTGTTTATAATCAGAATATTTATTTCTAGTGGCTTTCCTGTTAGCATTACAAATAAATTTAAATAATGTTATATTATTATAATCGTGAAGATTTATGAGCCTAATTGTAAGGACATTGATTCGATTGTCAGATCATGAAATGCAGAATGAGGATGCCTCGAAGGTATACATTAATGTCCCTAAAAAGGTTCTGGAAATGTACACAATTAAGGTTGGCTGCCTTCTCAACGGCGATATAGAACAAATAAAAAAATTCATAGATGAGAATGAAAATCTCAGTCCCCAAATACGCACGGGGCCTAAGGATTACAGCCAGATTATAGGCAGCAAAGTAAAAATGATATTTTATGGGGGACAGGCGGAAGAGGATCATGATTACCTGTTCTTTCCAAAGCAGATTGCAATAAAACTCACATCATACGCAGTATTTCCCAATGATTATATAATTAAAATGAGATTTGACACAATATCATGCGGATGGAAACGAACAAAATTATATAGCGAGACGTCCGTAAATTTTGATGATACGGAGCAGTATTATGACTGAAAGCAAGATTGACCATGTAGGCCTTATGATTAAAAAGGCAATGGAAGAGGAATCCTCGGGAAACAGAAATGAAGCAGCCAAGATTTATAAAGCCGCATATAAGATGGTAATGGAAATTGCATCACATTCCACTGGAAAACTAAAACAAAAAAGATTGAACCAGGCGGCCAGCCTGAAGAAAATATATGAGTCCATAGGAGGAGAAGCGGTAGAGGAAGACAGGTTATCAGAAGGCAGGAAAATACTTGAAACATTAAACATAGAGCCCCCTGAGATTCCAAAGGTTACTTTTCAGGATGTTGCAGGACTGGAAAACGTTAAAACAGAAATAATGTCTAAAATAATATATCCCATGCGGTATAAGGAATTATCCGAGGAATATAATATAGAATTCAGTGGTGGCATGCTTCTTTATGGACCACCGGGAACTGGAAAGACCTTTATAGTCAAGGCAATTGCAAATGAGGTAAAAGCTAATTTTATAAATGTAAACCCCTCAACTCTTTACAGCCAGTGGTTTGGCCAGTTTGAAAAGAACATTTCCCTGCTTTTCCGCGCTGCTTATCTTCTTTCACCATCAATACTATTCTTCGACGAAATAGATACACTGGTGCCAAAGCGTTCCGGATCAGAATCTGATGCGGCGAGAAGGGGAGTGTCCCAGCTTCTCACCGAGGTAGGCGGTCTGACTTCCCAGAAGGACAGAAATGTATTTATTATAGCCGCAACTAATAATCCCTGGGGGATCGATGAGGCTATATTGAGACCTGGAAGGTTTGATGTAAAAATATATGTACCCCCACCAGACTATGAATCGAGGAAAAAACTTTTCCAGTTGAAACTTTCAGAAGTTAAGCATATGGGATATATAGACTATGATGAGCTGGCCAATGAAACTGAGAGGTATTCTGGGGCAGATATAGAATTTATATGCAAAAAGGCTGTGCAGAATGTTTTTATGGAAGTCATAAAGACAGGTAATAAAATTGACGTTTCTATGGACGACCTGCTTCAGGTTATTTCACAGATACGCCCATCCATAGATATCGGTTTGCTGAAAAAATATCAGGATTATATATTGAATCTTTGATGAGAATTGCATGTGAGCCATGTTATGCTAAAACACAGATGCTCCCAGTTCCACTGACAGAACTTGCACTTACATAGGGACTTATATCAAATCCTTTGAGTGTAGAGGCATTATCTCTATCAGACTTGAATTCCCTGCGCTCTAAATGTACTATTAATTTTTTTAAAATTTTATGGAGATTAAATAATGCAGATAATTTCTATAAACTCTTACCTTAATTTATTGCTTAAGCGTGCCATATTTCTAACCGAAATATTTATTATGAGGTAAATACTATAAATATTATGTCTATTTTGTCTAAGAAAAAACCCAAACTCTCAAAGGAAGAAGAATTAGAAGAAACCAAGGTCAAAATTAAGGATTTGCAGATGAATTTGAAGAGGGCTATACGAGCACTTTTGAAAAGGGCACAATCTCTGGAAGAAAATCGAAAATCAGCCGAAGAGAGAGATTATAAGGATATTGAACACGGGCTTTCAAAGCAGATAGATGATGTCAGGGCGTTCATTACATATTTTGACCGCACCAATATACTTCTCGATTCCATATCATCACAGCTTGATATGTATAATGACGCGGGAAAAGCCATGGATATGATCGGTCAAAGTGAAGTCATATTTCAGGCCCTTAAAATTACCCCTGACCAGCAGGCCAGCTATATGAAATCCCTCGCCAGCATTAAGGATATTGCCGACAATAATTTGAATTCCATAAACGATCAGGTTGAGCAGATAAATGAGAATCTTGGGTTTAGCGAATCTTCAGAATCACCTATTTCTGAAGAAGATCTTCTTACAAATTTCTTAAAAAAGAGATCAGCCAAAAGCAGTGCAACTGCAGATAAAACTGATGAAATAGATGCCGAACTTGAAAAACGCAATGGAGAACATGAATAACTATTTTCATCCACTGAGGGAGAATAAACCATTGCATAGGGCGAATAGGAACCCCGGCATTATTACTGTAAAAAAGAAAAGAGAAAATAACCTATTCTTCGATATTTCCGTNNGGTTATATAATTTTTCTCATTCTGTATGCATTTTTTGAATCCTTAAAACTTATATTATAATATCCCTCTATGAATTCAAATATTTCATATCCATGATATTTGTAGAATTTTATGGCCTGCTCATTCCTTTCCCTTACCTCTAGCACTACCATAGAATATGACCTGCGTTTTGCCTCATTTTCCATTGCAGAAATGAGAAGCGATCCGTAACCCTTTCCCTGATCCTCCGGCAGTATGCCTATACTTTCTATATCTATTACATTAACATCTACCGGCTCCATTGTGGCGTATCCGTGCAGGGATGAACCCCTATCAAGGACAAGTGTAAAACCTCTCGAACTGTTTAATATTTTCCTGAGCATAAAACTGGAATATGCACCAGTTCCAAAGGCCATTTTTTCAA
>DAUP01000068.1 GCA_002505185.1 Ferroplasmaceae archaeon UBA567
TACCATAATATAATAATAGGAAGGTCTATGACTAAGGTATTGTCTATTCCGGGACTGCGGCTTGCCTATATAGTGTCTAATCCTGATAGAATATCAATTATTGAAAATAACCTTGAACCGTGGAGGATAAATGAAGCGGCACTTTTATATATTTCCAGCCACGTGGAAGATCTAAGCCATATTGCAAAAAAAACTGAAGTGGAGAGAAAGTATCTTATAAAATCGCTTGCAAATAAAGGCTTTAATATTATAGGCAATCCACAGGCAAATTATATAACATTTAAACTGCCAAAAAATATTGACGGATACAAACTTAAGGCATATCTGGCTGGCAGAAATATAATGGTGAGAATTTTGGATGATTATAGTGAATTTGGCAGCAATTATATAAGAGTTAATGTGAAAAGAAGAATAAAAAACAGAATTTTGATTAATGCCTTATACTATTATGGTGATACACATGATTAGAATGATTCAGGTTCTTGGAACTGCATCAGATTCTGGAAAAAGCACACTGGCCATGTCTTTATGCTATTATTTTGCTGAAAAGGGATACAAAGTTGCACCGTTCAAGGCAGTAAATATGTCTTTAAATTCCATATCATTAAAGGACTCTTCTGAAATCTCAAGAGCCCAATGGCTCCAGGCCATGGCAGCGGGCACAGAGCCATCAAAATTCATGAATCCGTTCCTGATAAAACCTGAGGGGATGGGGAAATCCCAAATTATAGTCAAGGGAAAATCCATAGGTTCCATGAAGGTAGAGGAATATTACGAATATCTTAAAAATAATGCTGAGGTTATAATAAAGGAGGCCCTTGAGAAACTTTCAACCGAATATGAAATTATAATAGCTGAGGGTGCTGGTTCTGCTGCAGAAATCAATATGGAAGGCAGGGATTTTGCAAATTCATATGTTTCAAGTATATACAGAACTCCTGCAATTTTAATTTCGGATATTGATAAGGGTGGAGTTTTTGCCTCACTTTACGGTACGGTAAAATTGATGACCAACAGTGACCTGGTAAAATATATGGTGATAAACAGAATGAGGGGCAATTGGGAAATGCTGTCCAGTGGCATATCAAAACTGGAAGAATTAACGGGCAAAAAAGTAATAGGTATAATACCATATTCAGAGATTTCCCTTCCTGGAGAAGATTCATTGAACTATAATATCTCATCCATACAGAATGATAGAATCTGCATAATAAAATACCCACATATGGAAAATTACAGTGATTTTGACCCCTTCTACCTGCTAAATATCGGGTTTACATTTGTGGACAAAGACAATGTTGATGCACTTGACCGATGTGATATTATAATAATGCCTGGATCGAAACTTGTTGCAGAAGACCTGCATTATATGGAGAAATATGGAATCGCAAGTAAATTGATAGCACTTCAGGAAAGCAAAACTATAGTAGGCATCTGTGGGGGATATCAAATGCTTGGCAGGAGGATAGTGGACAGAAACAATGTAGAATCCGGGGAAGGAGAAACAAGATGCCTGGGGATGCTGGATATGGAAACTGAATTTTTGGATAAAAAAATTACAGGAAGTGTAAATTATGTATTAAATGAAAAGATTTTTTCAGGGGAAATTTCCGGGGAAGGATACGAGATACATTATGGAAAAACAGTAAAAAATATGGAACTACCATTTGCCTATATTGATGGGAAACCGGAAGGGTCGGCACGGGGAAATATATTTGGTACAAATATACATGGAATATTCGAGAACAGAGAATTTTTAGGTAATTTGCTCCACAGGGAACTGAGTGATTACAGACAGGAACTGATCAAAAATGTAGGTATAACTTCAAAACTGTTCACAGACAATATTGACATGAAACTTATAGAAAGCCTGATAACATGATTAGCCTGCTTGCATTGGCCATAATTATTTTATTATTGGCTATTGTTTTTGACGTTCTCATGGGAGAGCCCCCTGATATTATCCATCCTGTAGTTTTCATGGGAATTACCATATCAAAACTTAAACCGCGGTTTATGGGAAAAGAAAATAAAATAGCAAGGGGATGCCTGCTCCTTATTTCAATCTTAATTATAAATACCGTTCCAGTGCTTGCTGTGCTTTACATATTATATATATCAGGAAGCACAATACTACTCATACTTTTCATATTAATCTATGCCTATTTCCTGAAAAGTACTTTCTCCATCAGGGGAATGGGCACGCATATAAATAGAATTATAGGTGCCATGGAAAATAATGACATGGATTCAGCTAAAAAGTATACATCAATGGTTGTTCGTAGAAGTACGGATAAAATGGATTCACACCATATAGCCTCTGCGGCCATAGAAACAATAGCAGAGGGATTCGTGGACGGATACCTTACTCCCCTATTTTTTTATGCGTTTTTTGGCCTGGCTGGTGCAATGGTAGCAAAGGTGGTTAATACCATGGATTCCAATGTGGCATATAGAGATAATACACACTATGAATTCGGAAGATGTACTGCAATAGGGGATTCGATTACAAACTTTGTGAGTTCCAGGATGGCCCCGGTAATTTTCAGGATTAGCGCGTTCATTCTTGGGATTAGATATATAAAAACAAGAATAGCCAATACTACTGATAGCTTAAATGCTGGCTATAGTATGGGTGCCATGGCAGAAATACTGGGAATTAAACTTGAGAAATCCGGGGAATACATAATTAATTCTGAAGCAAATTATCCCGATGTTAGAAATATAAAGGATGCACTGAAAATATACTATGCCTCTTCCCTTTTATCTATTTTTATTTTTGTTATTCCAGTTATGGTGGTTTTATTTGTCCTTCATTTATTTATTGTACTATAAAATCCAGTGAAATATGTTTTTGTAAATTTAAAAATGATTTCAGCACAAGTATTATAATGTCACGGCAATCATATTTCATGGAAATAGTAGAGGGAAATAGTATTTATAATAAAATTAGAGACAGGAATGACATCCTTTATATTTTACTTGGAGGAACCACAAATGTTTCAACTATTCCGGGAATATCTGCGGCCGGGGCATCGCCTGAGCTTACTAAATTAACACCTGTGCTGGATTCTGAAATAATTTTGGCTGGGAAGTGCATGAGCTATGATGTTGTTCCAATGACAGAGGAAGGTATTCCTACACCGTCAATAATAACCAGAGGTGCGAATGAAATCTCAGGTATAGATACCATGATTATTGATTCGGGATTTGTACAGGATCCTGCAATTCCATTTATAAAAACTGGACTGGGGGCTGCCCGTGATGGATCAAAAGAAAAGGCACTGCCAGGTTATGAAAGCGCACTGGCATACGGTAGTTATCTAGGAGCTCTCATAGACAATAAATATAAGTTTATCTTTATAGGAGAGAGTGTCCCTGGAGGTACCACAACAGCCTATACAGTTCTTTCTTCAATTGGAATAAAGGAAATGACCAGCAGTTCCATGAAAACCTCGCCAGACGGCTTAAAAGAGGCTTATGCTAACAAAGCGTTCCTCAGAAAAGCAAGATCAGAGAATTACAGTGAAAATATATCAGAATTCGGAGATTACATGATGGCTATGGCACTGGGAATAAGCAAATCTGTGAAGAAATCCACTCTATTTTATGCCGGTGGAACCCAGATGGCAACGGTTTTCTATCTGGATAGCGTAATAAATAATCCTGTTAACAGATATGTGTTTACAACAGGTTATATAATGAAGGATAAGGAAAAACTAATGAAAACACTAGTTAAATCGAAAATAGTATATGCAAATATGAATTTTTCTGGAATTGATGGATTAAAATATTATGATGATGGTTACGTGAAAGAGGGAACAGGATTCGGTGCCGCTTTCGGAATTTCATACCTCCTTGATAACAATACAGAAAAAATATACAGCAATATCAAAAGGGTATACAGATCATTCCTGAAATGAGTGATTGTAATCTCAGTACAATATATTTTGGCTATTACCAGTTAAAGGAGATATCAGGTTATGGTTTCACTCAACCATTTTAATACCACCAATGAAAGTTATCATCTTCCCCATGCTTGAACTTAGTGGGTGCAATTTTATACCATCTATACAGTTTACAAGGGCTTTGTGGATTGTTTTTATTGCTTCATCGCGAAAAAGATTCTATAAAATTATTCATTGTTTCCAGGGACATTGACATAATTCTTGATATGAAAGGTCTCTTTGGAGTCAAATTTTTTATGGCTTTGATGCCTATTTTTGATTTAAATAGATCAGATACCGTATCCAGATCCCCTATTCCATCTATCAGCCCTGCTTCCTTTGCCTGTTCAGAGGAGAATACAAGTCCATTTGCAACGTTTTCCATGGCTTCTTCTGTCAGGTTCCTCCTTTTTTTCACCTCATCCCGAAATGCGGAATAAACATCTTTCATAATGCCGGAATATATTTTATTTTCTTCATCTGTCATTGCCCTGAATGGGGAATTAATATCCTTGTATTTCCCCACTTTGTTTATCCTTATTTTTATGCCCAGTGCATCCAGGAACTCTGAAAAATCTGGTGACATGCTTATAACGCCTATGGACCCAACGATCGATGTGCGCATCGCAAATATTTTTTCTGCCGAGCATGCAAGCCAGTAGGCACCCGATGCGCCAACACCTTCTATAAGCGCATAAACAGGTTTTTTATCTGATATTTTTATTAACTGGTTATACAGTATCTCCGTTGAATTCGCATCCCCTCCGCCAGAATTTATTATAAGAAGCAGTGCTCTGACCTTATTTTTCCGCTCTATATGCCTTAATACGGGCATATATAAGTTTAGCGATCCCCTGTTTATTGTACCATTAAAATTTAAAACACCAATATACATAGCTTAATATGAAATACTATTTATTTAATTTATTGTTAATATCCCGGGCGAAATTGCTCAGGGCTTCCCCTGGATCGGGAGAATTATATATTGACCTGCCTATAATTACATAGTCAGACCCAAGGATCATCGCATCTACTATATTACCGCCCTGTGCACCTACACCGGGAGATATTATCTTCAATCCACCTGCCAGTTCCTTGACCTTTTTAAGATAGTATGGCCTGTTCCCAGGTGCAACAAGGCCGTATACACCGGCATCCTTTGATATCTGTACCAGTTCCTCTGTAATATTGTCAAGATATGATTCCTGGGACATTGACACTACGGAAAATACCTTCATGTTCCCGGCACTTTTGACCACAGCCTTCAATGAATTTAGGCCAGTAAAGGAGTGGCTGATAATTCCATATCCCCCGTATTCCCTGACTTTGTCAGTGATCAGGCTTACTGTATTGTCTATATCTGCAAGTTTGAAATCACATATTATATTGGAATACTTAGATAAATCACGCACTATTTTTATACCGTTTTCCAGAATTGCAGGCCAGTTAACCTTGATTGCAAAAACCTTATCACCAACCTTTTTGGCAAGTTCCATTGCAATATTGTAATCATAAACATCAAGTGCAAATATAATCTTATTATCCATTATCACACATATATCAGGGGTATATAATAAATATGCCAGGCATAGAATTAAATAAATACTTTTAATCAAGAGGCATGGATCGTGAAAAATTCATTAAATCCGGTATGATAAAATTCGGCGATTTTACTCTGACATCAGGAAAGAAATCAACTTATTATGTGGATATAAAAGAAGCCTGTACTGACCCGGAAATCTTATCCGAAATTTGCGATGAACTGGTAGATAAAACCAGATATAACTCCATTGCAGGAATGGAACTGGGTGCAGTGCCATTGATAGTGGGTGTTTCATTAAAAACGAATAAACCATATATTATAATAAGGAAGAGTGAGAGAGATCATGGAACAAAAAAGCGCATTATTGGAAATGTAACTCCAGGAAGCAAAATAGATCTCATAGAAGATGTTGTTACAACAGGGAATTCTCTATTAAAAACGGCAGTGGTACTCAGAGAAAATGGTGCGATAGTTGACCATGCTATATGTGTTGTTGACAGAGAATCCGGTGGATATGAACTTTTGAAGGAGAATGGGATCATGCTGGAATCAGTGGCAAAGATCTCAGAACTGTTATGAAAATGTATCGTCTATTCTACCAAGTTCAATTGATGTTGTAGCATTCCCGACCATTATGCCATTGCAGTTTACTAGAATTGATGCTCCTATGTAATAACTTCCATAGTTGGCGGTTCCCGTTTTAACCGGTAAGTGAAAGATATCGCCCAGGTTTTTTATCTCATCCTCAGTGGCTTCAGGGGAAACAAGCATTCCTTTATTATTAAGTACTGCAACACTTCCAACTGTCTTAACGCCGGCGATGGTTGATTTTATTACTTCAACGCCCAGGGCATCGGCTATCGCTTTCTCAGATGATTCTGTAAATGAAGGGTGTATTATGGCAGCCCGGTCACTGGTTATGATATTATTTCCAATGGCATTAAGCCGGTCCTTTAAAAAAACCAGCCTCCTGTCTCCTATATCTACCCCAGAAAAATCATCCTTGCTGGAAAGCCCAGATACAACTATTCCATTGGAATTGAAGACAAGCATAGTTCCAACGAGGCTGAAATTATCCACTATTATGCCGGCTGTTTTTACCTTTAAGGTTTCCTCTATGGATAACCTGGTTTCATCTGGTATATTTCTTGGTACAAATGCAAAATCATTGAATACCTTTGCAAATACTCCTATAAAATCACTGTCAAAAATAGATAATTTTCTAATCATAATATTACGGGAGAATTATTTCAGTTGTGCCATCTTCCAGTTTAATGATCTTTAGGCTTATCTTTGTAGGTATATGTTCTCTCCCTCTATCCCATATTAATTCATTTACCTTATTGTCAATCCATATCATGTTTTTTTCGGATTTTGTATATTTTGAAACAGCATCCTTGATGATACTTATAGCCGTGTCAGCCCTCCTGCGCCTCGATGATGACCTTGCGCCCCTGAGTGATATTGTTATTAGTTCCTCTGTTGATAATTCATTATTTTCTACCATTTTTAACACCTACAGTTTTAAGTTTGACCTTCTCCAGTTCTTCCTTTTTGGATTCTGTGTCATTTTTCTATCTGTCCTCAACATTACCCATCCAGGAACTCTCCTATTCGAATTTACATGTTTCATTAATCTAATTTTTTTGCCAAGCGGCTTGTTTTTGCTCATGTTTATCTCCTCTCTATTCTTGTTTCCCTTTTGCTACCTATCAATCTCGAAAGTATACCCTTTAATTCTTCGTCGCCTATAACCCTGTTGATTCTTCCCATTCCAGCTAACTGTATTAACTGATTTTCAACATTGCTCACAAGGTCTGGCTTTACCAGTTTTAATGTGCTCAGGCGTTCACGTGCCTCAGTGGATAATATTTGCCTCAGGATCTGCTGCCGTCTTGCCTCTTCCTGTTCAATCTGTTTCCTGTTTTCCTCGTCCATTTCACCTTGCTGGGCATTTCTCTGCATTTCCTCGAGTTTTCTTTTCCTTATATTATTTAACTCGTCATCGTTATCCATTCACAACACCATGCTTAGACATTAATACAATATTCATAAGATTTTTTATTAAAGGTATTTCTCAAAAACCTTATCCTTTTCAGCAAGGTTTTTCATGACTTCCTTTGCAGCCTTATCCAGTATGGATTGGCCAGCAGGTGTGAGTGACCTTCCTGTTTTTATGTCTTTCTTTAAATATCCAAGTGCCTCAAGTGACTGCAGTATATTTCTTATTATAAACCTGCTTCCCTGAACAGGGTGGTATCTTTTTGTGCCTCTGTCCTGGCGGCTGCCATATTCCTGGCTTAATCTTGATATCCCAATATTGGTATTTAGATAAACCTTTCTCATAACAGAAGCCAGTCTTGTGTAATACCAGTCATCCTGTATCCATGCGCGCTCCTTTCCGATACCGTCCTTAAGGTAATTCACCCAGTCCGGTATCTCAACATTTTTCTCTTTAAATTCTGATGCAAGCTTATTTAACAATAAATCTGCGGGAACTTCCTTAACATCTACCATATTATCACGATGCAGGTTTATTTATAAACTATTTATAACATTTTCGTTATTTTTAAAAATTTTTGGTTTTGTAAACAAAAATAACATCAGTATAATATTTACAATAAGATCAGTATAAACATAATAATTTATGTTGCGGAACAGCAAAAATGAAAGTCCCAGTGCTGAAGAAATTGATATCCCCAGTATTACTAAGGATAAAATAAATATGAACAGCATCGGATAGGTGCCAAATGAATAATAGTTAAGATTTGACGTTCCGGGTGGAAGTTTTTTTAGCAGACGGTTTATGTTTACAATGAGTATCACATAGAATAATATTATGGCATCAACCAGTTCAAAAAAATAGATAATTAAAAGCTTATGGCTGATAACTATAGTTACAATGATGAATGCTACAGCTATAATTGAAAATATAATCAACCCAAATATGCTCTTGTAAAATGCTATGGATTGCTTTTTCACCGGCAATGAATTGAGAATTTCTATACCCTTGCCCTCCACAACAAGCAGGAATATTGAATAGAAGGATGATACAAATTCCACCAGGTAAAGCATGGAAAAAAATGGTGATTTAAAACCATCTCCAACACCTAAGCCCACAAAAAATGGGATAACAAAGAGTACGGGGAGGAATATATATGATAGGTTTTGAGGTTTTCGGAATGTACTTTTTGCATCTTTCTTAAGGAATGCCCTAAGCATATTGGTGGTTCTCATTTTTGAATATATTTTCTCGCTTGATACATTCTCCTCGGAGGTCATGAGAATGTTGTATATTTTGTACCTGATAGAGAAATATATGAGAACCAGTATGGCCAGGAACAACAGTGACAGGAGGATTTCCAGTATCCTGTAAAATAATGGAAGATTATAATTCAGATACACAATATACTCAAGATTTATGGGGAAGGCAAACACCCTTACATAATAGGGGAGCGCTGCTATTGCACTGCTTACATATCCAAAGTATGAGGGATCTTCAAGCAATAGGTAAAATGCGCCAAGAAAAAGGAAAAGCATGAGAATTTTAATTACATTTTTAATTGATGAGTGTGTTTTTGCCTTTTTTTCCGAATAAATGAAGAGGAGGGATGATATAATAAAACTGAGCAGTAGAATAAGAAAGGCGTAGACTATGGCAAGGAATATAGTTTCGTAGTCATGGGTAAGAAGGTAAAAGAATATGGCAGATGGAAAAACAACAAAAATATATGAAGATGAATTATAAATGAACCATGATACAAATGGAACGTTGACATTTACCTTAATGGGTATTGATTTTAGTGGAGACATAATATTGTTGTTATATACAGAGTTGAGGAAAACTATTGAATTGTATATGCCCATCATGAATAGATATAAAAACACAATAAGCCCGAACGATGCAAGCATTGTTGTTTCCTTTGCCGCAAAATAAACAGAATCAAGAAGAACAAATATCATAGTAAAAAGCACGGCATTTGCTATATAACTCATAAATATAGTTCTTGTAAAATATGACTTTTTATTGCCTGAATTTATAGTTCTTTGAAATTTCGGCGTATCCTTTAGGGCCAGGTACCGCTGTTCAACCATTATCAATTTGCTCAAAAACAAAGTCTGATTTTTCATCTAACTACCCCCCAAGGAGACCCCATGCGTTAGCGTGGGGGGAATTGGGACCCCAAACTGTATTGACTTACAGTATC
>DAUP01000081.1 GCA_002505185.1 Ferroplasmaceae archaeon UBA567
TATCTTGGGTGGGCATACACGATAGGTGCGATTGCCACTCCACCGGTAGAAGCTGCTGCTCTCACAGGTTTTTTAAGCAGCTATGTGCCCGGGATTTATAATTCGTCTATTTCACTTTTGACTCCTCTCGGAGTAGTATTAGCCCTTGTCCTGCTAGCCATCTTCATCCTGGTGCAATATGTTGGTGTTAACATATTTGGGAAATCTAACGCAGCTATGACATGGTTTAAGATGGCTGCAATAATACTTACCATAATATTTGTTGCCGCTTTTATATTCCACGCCAGTAACTTCTTCGCCCTTCCCCATGGCTTCTTTCCATATGGACCATCATCAATATTCGCAGCCATGGTCCCTGCCGGGGTTATATTCTCATATGAAGGTTTCAGGCAGGGGCTCGACTATGCAGGGGAAACAAGGAATCCAAAAAAATCAGTGCCTTTGGGAATGATAAGCGCAATGCTGGCTGCCATGGCAACATACATACTGTTGCAGATAGCCTTTATTGGTGCCATTAACTGGAAAGCTGCTAAAGTTCCTGTGGGTGACTGGAGTGCCCTGCTTGCCTCTAAATGGTCGGCAAACCCGTTTTATTATGCATTTCACTCCACTAATGAAATCCTGCTCATCGGATTTTCAATCTTCCTGATCATAGTTGCTGTAATTTCATCGGCAGCAACACTGGGCGTATATGTGGGATCCTCTGCAAGGTCTCTTTACGGAATGGCAAGAATGAATTATATACCAGCCTTCTTTGGAAGAATACATCCCCGATTCAGGACTCCATGGATATCCCTGGTTATTACATTCATTATAGGAGCTATGTTTCTTCTACCATTTCCAAGCTGGTATGCACTTGTGGGAATAAACTCATCTTTCACGGTTTTCGCATATCTGGCAGCCGGAATTACTAATACATCACTGAGGAAAACAGCACCAGAAATGCACAGGCCATTTAAAACGCCATTTATCACAGTCATGGCACCCCTTGGATTCGTAATTGCATCAATGCTTGTTTATTTCGCAGGATGGAGTATAGTTTCACTGTTACTCCTTATAGTTGACGGGGGCCTTCCAATATTCCTCCTGAGCAATTATGGGAGAAAAACTTTCAATATAATCCTCAGGACAGCATCACTGTTCTCTCTCGTGTACTGGGTGATATTCATATTTATCGGTGCTGTATATGCCCTCTCATTGCTGCCTTTCCCAGCTTATTTTGCACTGTTCTCCGCAACGATAATAGTAACACCACTGGCTCTTTACAGGTTATCAGGAGGAAGTGCGCAAATACACATTAAGGCATCTCTATGGGTTGTGGTTTATAGTATACTTCTGGGAATTATGTCATACTATGGATCACTCGGCGTAAACATAATTCCATTCCCCTATGACTACATAATTTTCGCAATTATTAGTCTTGCAATTTATTTTATTGCAATAAATACAGGATACCATACTGACAAGCTTAAGGAATACCAGGCTACTGGAGGAGTGACAAATGAGTAATTAATTATTGATATTATTCACCATAATAATAAAATTTATATTTTTTTATATGTTATAATTTAATGGAACTTTTAGAATTTTACAGACATTTTATCTCTTCTGACTCAAAAACGAGAAATGAAATGCTTGGTGAATTGAAGTCATTGGAAATTAAAAAGCCCTTTAACTGGGTATCTGAAATATTTGAGAAATTATTTGCAGAAAGTAGTAAAGATGCCATAATATATATGAATGAGAGTACTGGCACTGAAAGGAAAATATCATATAGAGAATTTTATGAAAACTACAATAGATTTATAAATTTTCTCAGGCAGATGGATATTAAAAAGGGATCAAACATCTATATAATGGCAGGTGCAGTTCCAGAGCAGTGGATTATCATGATGGGTGCCCTGAAAGCAGGATTTGTTGTGATTCCAACAGCACCGAACCTGACCGAATACGAGCTTAAATTCCGGTTTTCACAGGATCCTCCAGATGTAATAATATCAGACGTGGCAAATACCGGTAAGCTGGAACATTCCCTTTCTACAAAACCCTTGAAGATCGTCATTGGGGAAAAATCAGGATGGATACAATTCAATGAGATAAATAAGATGCTTTCGGATGCCTACCCTGCTGATTTATATGAAGATGATCTTTTCATAAAATATTTCACATCAGGCACTACAGGAATGCCAAAGGCTGTTAAGCACAGTTCCATCCTGTACCCACTGGGTCAGTTGAGCACACTTGCTGCAATAGGAATTATGCCTGATTACATCCATAATAATCTGAGTTCACCTGGCTGGGCAAAATTTGCATGGAGTTCATTTTTTGCACCACTATGTGCAGGTGCCACGGTACTTTCAATTGACTACGCAGGTCGTCTTAATTCTGCCAGATACCTCGAGTTAATTGGAAAATACAGTGTAAATTCTTTCTGTGCTCCCCCAACGGCATGGCGTCAGTTTCTTTCCTACAAAAATGAGAATAACAATCTTGCAAATTTAAAGGAAACGGTTAGTGCCGGCGAGCCACTGAATGGTGAAGTGATAAACAAATGGAAGGAACGCTATGGAACAACAATAAGAGATTTTTATGGACAGAGTGAGTCAACCGCAATGGTGGCAAACTTGCCAGGCATGAAAATCATACCAGGATCAATGGGCAAACCGCTGAATTCATATAAAATTGCACTTGTTGACGATGAAATGAATCAGATTAACATTCCCTTCACCATAGGAAACATTGCTGTTGATAACTACAAGGGAACATACGGCCTATTTCTTGGATATTCAGACCCGGAGAAAAATTCTACTGTATTTGTGAACAGGTATTATCTTACAGGAGACAAGGCATACTTTGACGACGGGGGGTATTTTTATTTTGTCAGCAGAACTGACGATGTAATAAAAACATCGGATTACCGTGTCGGCCCATTCGAGGTTGAAAGCGCAATTATAAAAAATGAAGCTGTTATGGAGTCCGCAGTTATTGGTGTGCCTGACCCAATGAAATATGAGAGAATTAAGGCATTTGTCGTATTGAATGACGGATACGAAAAGAACGAGGAAACAGCCAGGTCAATATACAATACGGTTAAAACACTGCTTCCATATTACAAGCATCCAAGAATTATTGAATTCACAAATGAGCTTCCTAAAACAATCAGCGGAAAAATCAAAAGGAAGGAGCTAAAAACCATTGAAATAGAAAAAGCTGGCAACAAAAGCTCTGGAGAATATGTATATCATTTCTAAAGCATTACCAATTTATATTCAGTAGAATTAAAATTAGGTTTTAGTTAATTTGTAGTGCATTTTATAAGGGAGGTACATACAATTTCATTACTGTTGATTATCCAGTTCATATTCAAGACAACATCAGTTTACTGGCATGAAAGTTCATGAACCTCAGTTATATAAGTAACAGGAAAGTTAATTTTTTCTTATTTCATTGAAATCCNNCAGGTATTGTAGACACAGAATGTAGAATACAGTTAAACATAAATTCTCCCATGGGAGAAAATCTTAAAATTCTGGGCGGTGAATATTCCGTATTTCTAAAAAAAGAAGAGGATGGAGTGTATATGAAGTCATTTATTAAAAAATCCTCTGAGAAAATGCTTGCCCTGAATCCCAGTGCCTTCCAGGAAATAGGGGACTATTTTTCGCTGACAGAAAAATTGGAGTCCTCAGAAATACATGAATTGATGGTCAATCTGAACTCCATTCCCACGGTCTTGATGCATCAACCATTCCTCTCCAACGGTAAGATGAATATACTTTTCTCATACCGCCACACAGTGGCAAAGGATGTTTCAAATACTCTCCTTCCAGTTGTTTTAAAAAATAATTTCGTTTATAATATTCGCATTCACCCATCAAAGGGGGCAATGGAGACTCTTCTAAACATGAATGAGAAACGTCCTCTAACAGTAATTAGATTCAGCATACACAGGGATGTCCATGCGGACAAAAAATTAATGGATTCACTGGAATCAAGCAATTCTCTTGGAAGGCTTGTTAATGACTATCTGGAATGTGGCCAATTCAAAATTGCAGTGATATCTGAAAAACCACTGGAGCTTCTTGAAGGGGTAGAAAAGATACCGGAAATGGAGAATTCATACTGGGTAAGGACAAACAATCCAATACTGGGAAAAATAATGGAAAAAGCAGCCTCACGGGGAATATATATTGATACAACATATATAAGGCCGGTGAAAAGACGTATACAGGTAACGCAATTCGTCCCAAGCATCCGGGCGACGGAATATCTTCAGATACTTTTTAATACATCGCTTGAAGAAATTCAGAGAAACGATGTTTCTGTAGAAATAGCAAGTCCTCTGACAGAGGAATTGATTGAACTTATTTGAAT
>DAUP01000100.1:0-1356 GCA_002505185.1 Ferroplasmaceae archaeon UBA567
CAATGATTAAATAGTTTGAAGTATTAGAAGGTATTACCTTAATTATTATATTGTTGCTGTGAGCAATACGGCTGACTGTGACTAGCAATGGGCAATAATATAGGTTAAGGGAAAGGTGACAAAATTGAAAAGCGTGAGTGAGTTTATCTAACATCTGTGGCGGATTTTTTAGGTTTAGTTTTTACAAGTGCAAGCTATTGACTATTGAAGTTTTTAGGGGTGTTTTTTGTTGAAAGGTTCTAAATTATTAGTTGATTCTCTGAAAAGGGAGGGAGTAAAAAATATCTTTGGAATACCGGGGCTTTATAATATGCCCATGTATGATTCGTTCATAGAGGATATAGAATCAGGCGAGTTACGGCATGTGCTTATGAGGCATGAACAGGCGGCTGCACACGCAGCTGACGGATATGCAAGGGCAACAGGAAATCCTGGCGTTTGCACTGCAACAGCGGGACCTGGAGTTACAAACATTGTAACAGGGCTCATAACCGCATATCAGGATTCGTCACCTGTTGTGGCAATAACAGGTGCTGTTAACAGAAATGCCATGGGAAAATTGTCCTTCCAGGAATCCGATACCCTGGGTATTTCATTCCCTGTGACAAAATATGCAGTCGAGGTCAAAACCATTCAGGAAATACCTGTATGGGTTAAAAATGCATTCTATATTGCATCCACAGGAAGGCCAGGACCTGTTGTGGTTGATGTTCCCAGGGATATCCAGATGGAGGACATAGACAATGTTGAATACCCTGAAAAATACACAGTGCATTACAGGCCTTTCGGAACAGAGGTAAATATGGATAAGGTAAGGCAGATGGCACAGAACCTGTTAAGGGCTGAAAAACCAGTAATACTTGTGGGAACTGGCGTTGTGTGGGCCAATGCCACTGAAGAAGTATTAAAATTATCTGAATTCCTTGGATGCCCTGTAGTGTCTACTTTACCTGGGAAATCTGCAATACCGGCTGATTATCCGTTATATATCGGTGCCATGGGATATTATGGAAGAGCAGAGGCAAGCATGGTTGCCCTGGAATCAGACCTTCTTCTTGCTGTGGGTGCAAGATTCAGTGACAGGACTTTTACCTCCTATGATGAAATGACAGATACTAAAAAAGTCTTTATGTCCATAAATTTGGATCCAACTGATTTCTCCAAGGGGATAAAGCCTGAGGTTGCCATGGCAGGAAACGCCAAGATACTGGTGAATGAACTACTGAATGCACTCTCTCAGATGTCCAAGAAAAAGGCAAATTATGCATGGAATAGGAGAATCAATGAGCTAAAGGAATACTATTCCCAGTTTTCACATCCAGTGGATGATGGACATATGAGACCATGGCAGATACT
>DAUP01000100.1:1447-3814 GCA_002505185.1 Ferroplasmaceae archaeon UBA567
GGTGACGGTTCATTCATGATGACTGGAAACAACCTCGCAACAGCGGTTGATGAAAACATACCCATAATAGCTGTGGTAAATGACAACAGAACTCTTGGGCTGGTAAGGCAGGTTCAGGATATGTTCCAGGACAAAAGGATAGTGGGAGTGGACTACGGCAATTCACCGAACATAGTGAAATATGCTGAATCCTTTGGAGCCGATGCTTATGAGGCGAACAATTATTCAGACATATCTGAATTTATAAAGAAGGCCATAAGGGAAAACGTACCAACTGTGATACGCGTCCCAGTAGATAAGGAGGAGCTTGCCCTGCCAACACTCCCACCGGGCGGCAAACTTAAGGAGGTGATAGTTAGTGACCCAAGAAAGGGTAATAAAAGTTCAGGCAGATTATAGGGATTCGGGATTGGTTGAAAGAATAGCAGCAAACTTCAGGAGATTCTGGGTTGACTTAAAATGGATGAATATGGAATGCCAATCAGGAATATGTACGCTTTACATGTCAATATATGACGGACATAATCTAGGAAACCTTGATCTGTCCATTATCACACTGAGTAAGATGATTGATATTGACTATGTTGAAGAACTGGAAGAATGCGAATATAAAAAATTTGAAATAAATTATAAAAAATCTAAAAAATTTGAATGGGGTGTTGTGAGTGAGTAAAATACTTGGAAAAGTCTATACGGAAAATGATGCAGATTTGAAATATGTTAAGGATAAGAATATAGCAGTGCTTGGATACGGAAGCCAGGGAAGAGCATGGGTACTGAATCTAATGGATTCAGGGCTTCATGTGAAGCTGGGACTGGAAAGAGAAGGAAATTCATGGAAAAAAGCAATGGAAGATGGAGTAAAACCCATGAAGACGGAAGAAGCACTGAAGGATGCAGATATAGTGATATTTCTCGTACCGGATATGGTGCAGAGAAAGATATACTCAGAGAAGGTAAAGCCTGTAATCAAACCGGGAATGGATCTGGTATTCGCACATGGGTTTAATATACATTACAAACTTATACAGCCACCGGAAAATGTAGATGTATATATGGCTGCTCCAAAAGCACCTGGACCTTCAGTGAGGGAATTCTTTGTGAAGGGCGGCGGTGTTCCGGTATTAGTAGGTGTGCACCAGGATTATTCAGGACAGGCACTAAACAAGGCTCTTGCCATTGCCAAGGGCCTGGGAGCCACAAAAGCAGGAGTGCTTGAGACATCATTCAAGGAAGAAACTGAAACAGATCTTATGGGAGAACAGCTGGATCTTGTTGGAGGGCTTACAGCAATGCTGCGAGCTACATTTCAGACAATAGTTGACCTGGGTTATAGACCTGAAATGGCCTATTTCGAGGCAATAAATGAGATGAAGCTTATTACTGACCAGATATATGAGAAGGGACTCTCAGGGATGCTGCGTGCTGTTTCTGATACTGCGAAGTACGGAGGACTTACTGTTGGGCCCTATGTGATAAATGAAGATGTTAAAAAAAGAATGAGGGAAAAAGCCGAGAGAATAAAGAACGGAAAATTCGCCGATGAATGGATAGAGGAATTTGATGAGGGGTCAAAAAACCTTAATTCATTGATGGATGATCTGGACAATTCCCTTGAGGAGCAGGTAGGTAGGGAACTCAGGGAAATAGTACTGAGAGGCCGCCCTAAAAAATAATTTTAATTTTTATATTATAAACAGAAGCAGTAATATTGCCATTCCTATTACTATTGCAGTGAAAATAAAAAGTTCAGTTTTTCTTGAATAATACTTATTATTCTCAATATCCTTTTCATTAGCAGAATATTCATAGAATCCATATCCAATTGTTATTATTCCCACCACTATCATGATTTCTCCTGCTATGAGCGAAGTACTGAACGCTGATGTTGGCTTGCCCTCCAGTGCATGCAGGAATATTACAAACTTTGCAATTACGAATCCGAATCCCATTAATGATATTCCTGTTCTCATCCATGCTAGAAATGTTCGTTTATTAGCAAAGTGGTCGGTATCAGATGACATCCAGAATAGATAACACGGAATAATATAATATTTATTATAAATTTTTCAGTGAATCCTGTTCAGTATTTCCTTCCGGAAAAAGATTATCAGACATGTTATTTTCCTTTAAATAATCGAAAATGTTGTAATACATCTTCCTTTTTTTGCCTATCATACGGAAGGTTTTGAAGTTAAAGCATAGAGTGCATGGTTTTACGTGGGATTCCAAAAAATAGCATTTTCCTTCCCTGTTGAAAACACATTCTTCCTCCATACTTCCATCGGTCATTAATTATTATAATTGTACGGCATTATTAAATATTTTCTAAAAGAATACCCTTTTCCCTGAATATGTCAGCCTTGT
>DAUP01000099.1 GCA_002505185.1 Ferroplasmaceae archaeon UBA567
TTGGCTCCTACCACGCGGTTGCCTTCTTTTATGACAGCTGTGGCAGGAGATTTTATCCATATGTCTGCACCTTCAGTTGCTGCAAGTGTTGCAATATGCTTGTCAAATTTGTCTCTCTCAACGACAAAACCAACCTCATTGCCTGCGCTCTCTGCAGTAAGCATTATAGCTTTTTTCTCAGAGGGGCCATATATCCTTGCACCCTTAACCTCATCAGAAATCCAGTGTTCCTGGGGTTTTAAATCTACTTCATGCATCCATGCCTTGGAAACCCCCTCACCACATCTTACCGGTGATCCAATGTCTGGCCGCTTTTCCACAACCAATGTTTTAAGACCATATCTTGAAGCATATCTGGCTGCTGAGCTTCCCGCAGGTCCAGCGCCAATTACAAGAACATCATAGTTTAGCATGGAACCACTCCGCTGATATTGCCCCCGTCGGGCATCCTATTACACAAAATTCGCATTTTATGCATTTGTCTTCATTGATGGCTATAACTGTTTCGTCCAAATTAATCGCGTCGGTGGGACACATCCCAACACAGGCACCGCAATAATCGCAAAGTCCCCTGTCTACGTCCATCTCGCTCTTAACCTTTACTTCCATAAGCGTAAAAGCCACATAACTATATCTATTTTTTGTTTTGCTGGATAATACCTGAATATAGTATCCAAATAGTCTTAGATTTCTGATATTACTTCAGCTGATGTAACTTATTATTTTATTGCTATTTACGTTGTTTTTCATGTACCATTTAATCCAAATCAATAGTGAATAAAAGTAAGGTCGAGAATATCAGGGTAAATGGAAAAGCTGTGTAGAACCATATCAGATATATTAGAAAGGATTATGATGATCCAAACAACTTTTCTATACACGTTGTGCATTTCGTATACATTGGAACAGAGCCTGTGTGTGGTGATTTTTCGTTGACTAAGACCTTTGTCATGAACGAGAAGATGAGACTCTATTATGCCTTCAAAAAATTCTTTTCCTTTCACTGTACAGGAAAATACCTGTATATCGGAAGGATAGAGTTAAGGCAGCAGAGAAATGATGTAATATATAGGTATTTCCAAATTTCCTATAATAGGTAATATTTAACCAATATTAAATTTGTGTGACAAAGCATATCAATTTATATAAAATTTATAGCAATATTAATATATTATAAGAAACTCCCTCCTAATGGATAAATACGAACCTACTGTGGAGAAAAAGTATCAACTCAAAAAAGGGGCTGTGGGAAAATGGCATGCCGTTTTTCAGGCCTATACGCATGTTGCGCCGTCTGGAGATATAGGAATACTGCTCACAGGTGTTGCTCTCTTTGCACTTGGAGCCTCACCTCTGGCTGTTTTGCTTTCATGGGTTATTTACCTCTTAATGGTTAATACCAATTACCGATTCAGTAAAAGGGTGTCACATGCTGGCGGTTATTATGCCATAGGAGGACATGGTATGGGTGGTTTTTATGGGTTTATGAATGGTTGGATATATCTTCTTGATGAAATGATTATATATCCCAGTTTCGGGCTTTTGGGCTTTGCCTCTGTTGTATTTCTCTTAAGCCCTGCAATTTCCTCCATACCATTTGTATGGATACCTCTCATCATAATTCCATTTGCAACAGGACTGCTCTTCAATTATTTTGGAATCAAGCCTTCGCTAGTTTATCTTCTTATTACAGCATCTGTTGAGGTAATATTCCTGCTTTCCACAAGCTGGTATATTATACTAACAATGGGAGCCGCAAACACAATCAGTGTATTTTCACTCACTGGAATAAATGTGGTTCCGTTTATTTTTGCCTTGCTATATGGCATAGAGGCATACGGGGGACTTGGAACAGTTATAGGCATTAGTGAAGAAACAAAGGAATCTAAATTCAATGTGCCGAGAGCTATTATAATAGCATCAATTCTGGCAGGCGCCACACTTATATCGGCAATGTATGCATTAACAATAGCCTGGGGACCAACAACTATGGCAAGTTATGCAACTTCACCTGATCCAGGCCTGATCATATGGCACAGATTTTTTGGACTTCCAGGTGAAATAATACTGCTATTCTTCATACTTAACGGATATATTGCCTATACTGTTGCAAACCCAATTGTCCAGTCCCGGGTAATATATGCAATGGCAAGGGATGGTGTATTCCCCAAATGGTTTGCTGTTACACATAAAAAATACAAGACTCCTTATCGTGCAGTGATTCTTGTTTCAATGATAGCCCTGATTGTTTCTTTTGCACTCTCATTTCCCTTTGGGCCATTCGATGCAGCCATAATTACAGGGGCTATGGCAGGAATAGGTTTGGTAACCGCACATGCAATGTCAAGTTTTGCCTATGTACGATTTGCAAGTAAAGATAGAAAAATTGAATATAGCCTTCTTAAGGATGGCATAATACCAGTAGCCTCAGTAATAATCCTAATACCTATCATAATATTCGCTTTTGATGAATTGACCTGGCCATACATATTATCGCCAATACTTGCCGCCCTTTGGATTTTAGGAGCTTTTATATTCGGTATGTATCTATATAAAAATAAAAAGAAAGAACTAATGAATGCTGGTTCTGAAGATTTTTCCGAGGTTATTACCACGGATTAATTTAATTTTTATAATTTTTTATCCTTTAAATATCTGACCGTACCAGTCCTTTCTCACCTTGCCTGTCAGATCAAAATATACATGTTTTATATATGTGAATTCCTCGAGGGAATATGGCGAAAGTGATGCTCCATGGCCACTTTCCTTGTATCCAGCCCATGGCATTTCTGATGGTACAACAACATGTTCATTTATCCACACAGTTCCAAATCTAAGGTCTCTTGTTGCCCTCATGGCAGTGGTAATATCTGAAGTCCAGACAGATGAACCCAGCCCATATGTGACATCGTTGCTTCTCCTTATCACATCATCATAGTTTATGAATTTGAGAATGGTAAAAACAGGGCCGAATATTTCCTCCTTCACTATTGCCGAATTGTCATTTTCCGTGTATATAAGTGCTGGATTAAGGTAATAACCATTTTCGTGATTTTTTATCAGGGGCCTGTTCCCACCTGAAAGTAATTTTCCGCCCTCATTGATTCCCTTTTCTATATAGCCTTCAACACGTTTTCTCTGAGCTTCAGATATAAGGGGCCCCATATCTATTTCAGGATTTTGTGGATCTCCTATGTTCAATTTTTGTATTCTTTCCCTCAGCCTGGCAACAAACTTATCGAATACCTCTTCCTGAATGTAATATCTAGTGGAATTTGCACAATCCTGTCCATTGTTTACAAGTCCGCCTACTATGGCACTTTCAACTGCAGCATCTATGTTGGCATCCTTGAAAACAATAAAAGGGGCTTTTCCTCCAAGTTCCAGAGATACTTTCTTTAGGTTGGATGCTCCAAGTACTGAAAGGCGTTTGCCAACCTCCGTGCTCCCTGTAAAGGCGATCATTTCAAGTTTATCGCTTTTCGCCATTTCCTCACCCACAGAACTTCCAGGACCAGTGATGACATTAAAAACGCCGTCAGGAACTCCAGCATCTTGAAGGATTTTGGCAAGTTTAAGTGTTGTAAGTGGTGTATAACTAGCAGGCTTAACAACAACCGAATTGCCCATAGCAATTGCAGGAAATGCACGCCAGATAACCATCATCAGTGGGTAATTCCAGGGAGTTATTATGCCGATAGCTCCTATGGGCTCTCTTCTTATGGCACTTGTTCCGTCACTCACATATTCCGCCATGGCTTTTCCTTCGAGAGTTCTGCATGCACCAGCTATAAAACGTATGTTATCTATAGTATAGGGAATATCATACCCAGATACCTGTTTAATGCTTTTTCCTGAATTTTCCGTCTCGATTTTAATAAATTCCTCCTGGTTCTTCTCAAGCAATTCCGCCACCCTCAGGAGTATGTTTGAACGCTCTCCTGGTGGAAGTCTGCTCCAAATGCCGGAGTCAAATGAGTTTCTGGCGGCGTCTATAGCTCTATGGACATCCTCATTGGAAGCTGACTGAACTTTTGCCATTGTTGTCCCAGTGGATGGGTTTTTAACATCAAGAACTTCTTCATTTGACGATTCAACCCATTCTCCATTTATAAACATCTTATATGTTTCCATTATTGTTCACCTATTTGTTTTAATTTTCCAGTGTTCCATCGTACATATTCCTTATAAGCTGTATGGAGTTTTCCAGAGTTAGCCTCCTGGGGTTAAACCTTGGAAGGTCATAGAGCTTCTGTCTTGTGGAAAATATGTATTCACCAAATTTTTCTATATCGGTTTTTGGGAAATTTATCTGCTTTAATGTGGTCGGCATTTCCAAGTCCTCTAGAAGCTGAATTATGACAGGAGCAATTTTTGATGCAACTGCCCTGGCAGATTCTCCCTTGTGAGGTATATTGAAGATCCTTGCAAGTGTTCCTATCTTATTATAGGCAGCAGATATATTGTAATCCAGTATATATGGAAGGGACATACCAACAGCTACGCCATGTATAGCCCCGTACTTGGGACCGAAGGCTTCCCCGAGACAATGTCCCAGCACCGACGGTCCAGCCACCCAGGGAAATGTTATAACCATCCCTCCAAGCATAGCTGACAATGACATCGCAGATCTGGCTTCTATGTTGTCTGGACTATTAAATGCTGTTCTAAGATTTCTGAAAATCAGTGAGGATGCTTTTGTTGCAATTCCATCAGATATGGGATTTGCCTCCTTGCTTATCAATCCCTCTACATTATGGGCAAGAGCGTCCATTCCGCTTGCTGCTGTTGTTCTGGGTGGTGCACTGACATTCAGAACAGGATCTACTATTGCCGTATCTGCGAGAAGATTGCTGCTTGCTGCCCATGTTTTATACATCGATTCCTTCTCTATGACAACAGACATATTTGAAACTTCGCTGCCGGTGCCACCGGTTGTTGGGATAAGAATCTTTGGAAGTCCAGGATTTTTGAATTTATCCTCAATTGGAGTAAGATATTCTTTGGGTTCTCCACTATTTGTAACCATCGAGGCTACCATTTTGCTTGTGTCAAGCACGCTTCCACCACCTACTGCAACTACAGAGTCAAAATTTCCGTTGGATCTTGCGAACTCCACTGCATTCACAATATTTTCCATTGTTGGTTCATTTGAAATTCTGTCATATACCTCATATTTTATTCCTGCTTCGGAAAGTGAGCTTTCTATTTTAGCAAGGAGACCAAATTTATAGACATTTGGATCTGTAACTATTATTGTATTTTTCTTCTTTATTTCCTTTAGTTGATTACCCACCTGATCCGACTGACCTTTCCCAAATAAAATCCTCTTTACCTGGTCGAATTTCAACCCTTTATCATACGTATATACATGCTCAAAATCTTCCATTCAAATGTATATTTAATTTATATATAATTATTATTATTCAATCATCTGCACCCATAATAGATGAAACCTGTAGTTGCTGGATGTACACTCTGGATTAATTTTTATTAGAATTTTCTCAAGGCTCACGCAAACCTATTTCCCATCCTTATGGTAAGTAATCGCGGGGAAGTTTAAATTTAATGGTGCAGAACAAGGTTTTACAAATTATAAAGTACCTGTTAATGTTCACTTCTGTTTTTTCCAATTCATGGATATTTCAGTTTCTTCTGGATAAGTACCATAGCTATACTGTTTTATCACGATATAAGTATAAGGAGTTTATAAGGAGTTTATAAGGAGTTTATAAGGAGTTTATAAGGAGTTTATAAGGAGTTTATAAGGAGTTTATAAGAATATTCCTGATAATATAGTCATCTGGAAAATCTTTTTATGCTATATAAGCATTCATTTTCATGAAATTTGATGTACAAACTAAAGACTTTCCTGAGTCTTTCTATGTTTTTATAGAAATTCCTCAGGGTGGAAACACAAAGCTCGAATATAAGCCCGATGTAGATAATATAGTTCTTGACAGGATACTGTTCACATCAATGGTATACCCAACCAACTATGGTTTTATCCTTAATACCAAAGCAAAGGATGAAGACCCCCTTGATGTTCTTGTCATTTCCTCAGTGCCCATTCCCTCAGGGTCCATATTGAAATGCAGGGCCATAGGGATAGCCGAAATGAGTGATGAGGAAGGTTCAGACAATAAGGTTATTGCAGTTCCTATTGACAAGGTCGATCCGATGTCTGCTGAATACAAAGATATTGAAAACATTCCTGAAGCTGTGAAAAATAAGATAAAGCATTTCTTCCAGCATTACAAGGAGCTGGAAAAGGGCAAATTCATGACTTTCCATGACTTCAAGGGTAAAGATGAAGCTATAAAACAGATAAAGGAATCCCTTCTTTGATTCCCATAACTTTTGTTTTAATACAAAGATTTTTTTTAGTTGTGATGTTGTAATATCCATATGAGTTCAAAGAAATTTCTAATCGGCCTTTTCGGTCCGGCCATAACAATATTGCTTATATTGCTGGACATAAGGATGTCTGCCTATTTTTCATGGTACACCAATTCCCTGAGCAGCCTTGGAATCCACAGATATTATTATATCTTTGATGCTGCGGTCATAATAGGCGGCATATCTGTATTTATTTTTGCCCTTATGCTATACAGGCAAATTCAAATAAAGTTCCTGTCTATTGGCTTTATAATGCTGGGTTCTGTATCACTTTTTCTCATCGGGATTTTCAATGAAAATTATGGAAATCTGCATCTTGCAATTGCTATAATATATTTTATTTTCACACCAGTAGGCATAATAATATTCAGTTTTTACAGGATAAGGAATTATTTGAGCTATTATGGTTTCTTTGCTGGTGTGGCGTCGCTTGGGACAATAATTTTTGGTATTCTCGTATTGTTTGAATACATACATCTAAAAATTGGCCTCTCTGTAACGGAAATGGCAGAGGCAGTTTTACTGGGTTCATGGTCGAGCATTCTCGGAGTTTACCTTTCTACTCATGAGGCTCAATGAAATTTCTTATCACCCTTGTGCCTTCCCCATCAAAACGGATACGTATTACAAAATCTGACTGAGACATCATTTTATGCTGCAGTGAATCAATATTTTCTCTTTCCCCTATAAGCAGGATGAATCCTTCAGCACCTCCTCCAAGCAACTTTGCTGATTTTGCACCGTTATCAAGAGCATAATCTATTATTGTATCTATTCTTTTATTTGTTACACTGGTGCCCAGTGATTTTTTTATACTCCAACCTTCATTCACAATGCTGTAAACTTCATCCCTGTTATGTGACTTGATAGCCTTGCTTAGATTTAATGCAAGATCCTTGAGTTTATTCAGGCTTTCCATTGTTTTTTCATCGCCATTTTCTGATTTTGCAACCTGATCCTGAAGACTCCTTGAACTTTCCCTGGTATTGCCGGTATAAACCAGTATCATTGATTTTTCGAGGTTTGTTACAAAGGGATCTGACAGTGCAAATTTTTGTGTTACTTCACCACTCCTTCTGAATTCCATATATTTTAAACCCCCAACAGAAATAGCATAGGGATCCTGCTTTCCCAGGATAATATTGAATTTATTTTTTTCCGAGAGGTAGGACTCCTTTGCGAGATCGTATGGGTCTATATCCTTCCTTTTGATTGCATAGATTGCCTTTATTATTCCATTGATTAATGCCGAACTGGAACCTAGGCCTGAACCAGGTGGAACATCATTATTCATAATTATTCTTCCAGTATCTATGCCATTTTCCATGAACATATTGATAATCTTGTTTTCCATGGAAGTATTGTTGGTTGATGATAT
>DAUP01000029.1 GCA_002505185.1 Ferroplasmaceae archaeon UBA567
AGAATAAAATCAGAGGAAGAGTGAAGAGAGCGGAAATCATGATCTTTGTTCAACAGAGCATAACATAAGGAAAAGTTTAAATAAAATAAATTTATCGGATATCATGGATAATAGTAATTTTTCTGGCAAAATCGAAAAATTTGGTAAAAACTCTGCGAAAGCTACAACATCACAATTTTTCGGCTTCCTATTAGATGCCTTTGATTTAACTATGATTTTATCAACAGCCCCGATCCTGGCCGTAGTTTTATTACCTCCAACAACGGCTCTGCTAGGTGCATTTTCAATTATTTTAGCATATTCTTTAACCATCATATTCCGTCCATTTGGGTCCGCCATTTTCGGGCACTACGGGGATAAAATAGGCAGAAAAAAAGATTTGATAATCACAATTCTTGGGCTTGGCCTAGTCAGTACCCTGACATCTGCGCTTCCTACATATGCAAACGTTGGTATTTTGGCCTTTGTTCTTTTCGTTATAATTAGAATTTTCGTTGGCACATTTGCTGGAGGTGAATACGCTGCAGGACACCCATTTGTTATGGAATGGACTCCATATAAATTTAGGGGAACAATAAGTGGTTTGGTTCAGGGAGGATTTTCTTTTGGAGCCCTCTTAGCGGCCGCTATAGTTGCCATTTTCACAGGATATTTTGGACTTGCTGCAATAAAGGCTTATGCATGGAGATACCTTTTCCTCACCACATTAATCCCGGTTTTTATTGCACTGATAGTTAGGCTTACAATGAATGACACTCCTGCCTTCAAAAATCTTCAGAAAGAAAATAAGGTGAAGAAAAAACCATTTACAGATTTATTCAGGCAGGAACATAGAAAGGATTTCTTCCAGGTAATGACATACATGACTGGCATGTTCTTCTTTGCCTATTCATTATTTGCCTTTGTTCCAACAATTCTTGAACACGCCCCAAGCGTATTTCCTTACGGGGAGGCAGATACAATATATACATATTCACTTGGTACTGCATTTATAGGGGCTCTATTTTTTGGTTCTTTATCACAAAAAATTGGAAGGAGGAAATTAACACTGTTTTGGGCCATATTAACAATAATAATTTCTGTGCCAATGTTCTATGGGGCATTTTACGGGGCAAAAACTGGCAACGTTCCATTGACAATAATTTCTGTTCTGGTTATTGGATTCATAACACAGGCTCCATGGGGAATAATCCCAGTCTATCTGTCTGAAAGATTTGAAACTGGGATGAGGTCATCAGGTGTTGGGTTTGGCTATTCTTCAGGCATATTTTTGGGCGGATGGTTTTCAATTTATGTCCCATTTATGCATAACTATTTTTTTAAATCAATAGATACTACAACCAATATATGGTTTTCAACCGCTATCCTGCTTGTTATCGGTGCCATAATTGTTGGTATTGGCATGTATTTGAGTCCTGAAACACTTGGAACTGAGCTGATTGAGGATACAACTATAAAAAAGATTGAAAGTACAAAAGAGAATAAAAATACAAACGAGAATGAAAATATAGTTGAAAATTAATTTTAGACGGCACGGGATACACATCCTTTGTGCATCTATTATGACCATAATCCTATCAGTGATTGGCGAACATCTATAACCTCAGAATATGGTGTCCATTCAGGGAGTGGCTCAATCAGGAATTTGTCAGATCTTGTTCAGGCATTCCGAACTCAAGTAACGCTTCTTTCATTTCTTTTTTTTAAGATATGGTGGTAGGGGACATAAGATTCAGTTTCCATCGTTTCTTACTTTACATTATATAATTCTTCCAGTTCTACTAATCTTTCATGTGATAAATCCGAAAACGCCTCTTGCACCGCCGATATAAAACCTGAATGCAAATCAGTCAAAGTTCCATAACAATCTAAACTCAACTATTTATAATACATTTTACATGTTCCAAACTTAACATAAATTAATGGCATAAATATCTTATATAAATAATCTTAAAAAGACCGTTAGAGTAAAGTAATCAACAGTATCCACATAATTAATAGGCTCCTCGCAACCTGTTGATAGTTAAATCATATATTGTTGCTCAAATTAATTCTTGCGTAAGTGTTTTATTTTAAATTTTAATGTTATGTTATGGATTTGCCAGTTCTATCAGATATGATTGAAACTTTAAAATTTCATGGCAATTTAATCATCAGCTCACTAGAGTCTATTGATTCCGAATTTCTTGAAGTAAGCCCAATAAAGAATGCAGGCACATTCGGTAAACAATTTAGGCACATATTAGATATAAGAAAGTGCTACCTTAATGCTTTGCGTTTAGGTACCCTTGACTTCTACCGTAGAGATATAGACCATTCACTTGAAAACAATAAACAGGTACTTCTGGAAGAGTTGAGGAGTGTTTTAGCAGAGATCTGTAGAATAGTCTCAACATGCGACGGTCGAAAGGTTCTTGATAAGTGGATAGATTGTACTCCATCGATAAAATATCTCGGTGAAAGCCATCAGAAAATCAGCCCTTTGCAGGTAATAGACCTTCTTACTGAGCATGAAGTTTTTCATGAGGGTGAATTGGCATTATATTATAGATCTGCAGGAATTAGATTTCCAGGAAACTGGATAGCTTGGGGATTAATCTGAAACCGTAATACCAGAGTTAATAGTGATCAGTAAACTATTTGAGAATTCTCACGAATTCACTATGCAGATTTTCAAATGCCCTGTCCTGGGTTAGCAGCATTTCGCTGTTAGCGATGCACACTCCATAGATCATTAAATCGTTATCACTCATAACTTTTCCAGTAGATATCAATCGGATGTAGGCATTTGCTGCCTCTCTCACGGCAATTTCACTTGACTGATAAATAGTTAGTATACTATATTAATTTTACTTTTAGTAATTATTCTATATCAATTACATAGCTTACGCTAATTATGCCAGAAATCACGATTATTATCTGTTTAATTT
>DAUP01000009.1:0-3688 GCA_002505185.1 Ferroplasmaceae archaeon UBA567
GTATCAGATAAAACTACAAATTATAACACTGAACTGTTTAATGCCCTGGAAACCAGAAATATGATCGATGTGGCTTATGCCATGGCTACCGCTGCATTGAATAGAACGGAGACGAGGGGTGCCCATTTCAGGGATGATTTCCCGGAGAGGGACGATAAGAACTGGATGAAGCACACTGTAACCTACCTAGCCGGGGACGAGATAAAAATCTCCTACAAGCCAGTTATATATACAAGGTGGAAACCTGAAGCGAGGGTGTATTAAATGGAAGAAAAAGAAATTACCGTGAATATAAAGAAATATAATGAGAAAGACGGTGCATTCTGGAAGTCCTACAAACTGAGTGTGGATAAATATACACAGATGACAGAGGTGCTTAGAAGGATAAAATCCGAACAGGACCCTTCCCTGGCATACCGTGCTTCCTGCCATATGGCCGTATGCGGGAGCTGTTCAATGAAAATTAACGGCATACCTTCACTTGCCTGCAGAACAATGGCATTGCAGTCAGCAGATGAGAAGAATGAACTCAACGTTGAAAGCATGGATTATTATCCCGGTGTCAGAGACCTTATAACCGATATAGATGTATTTTACGATAAAATTTACCAGGTAATGCCCAGGCTTATTCCAGATGATTCCATAGTATCTGGAGAAGGTGAACAGAGAATGACCCCTGAAGACCAGACAGAGGTATGGAAATTCCAGGAATGCATTTACTGTGGTCTCTGTGTTTCAGCATGTCCTTCGGTTAAAGAGGATGAAAAATTTCTAGGTCCTGCAGCCCATGCAAAGGGATTCAGGTTTGTTGATGATGACAGGGATACAAAGAAGCAAGAACGCCTTGACCTCCTAATGGACAGTGCATTCAGGTGTACTTCCTGCTATATGTGTTATGAAGTATGCCCACAGGATGTCCAGCCGGTTATAGCCATTAAGAAAACTAGAAATTATCTGGATGATTACAAGGGAGATACTCCTGTAACAATTATGGCAAGAAAACATGATGATGCAGTAGAAGATCTTATAGAAACTACAGGAAAAATAAAAGAATCGTCACTTTACCTCAAAACCTTTGGCTTCGGTGAGGCCATGAAGGATGCAGTGAATATGTTTAAATCAGGCAAATTTAAATATGCATTTGAAAAGGATAGCAATGTTAAAAATATGGAAGAAATAAAAAAATTGATGGGTGAAAAAAAATGAAAGTAGCATATTATCCGGGATGCGCTTCCCACGGAATAGCAAAAGATGTGGATATTGCAACACAGCTGATAGCAAAGGATCTTGACCTCGAACTTATGGAAGTAGATGACTGGAACTGCTGTGGTGGAGGAATCATGGATGATAAAAGTGAGCCAGTGCATACTTCGCTGAATCTCAGGAATTTAGAAAAAGTAGAAAAGATGGGTTATGATAAAATGGCAACACCATGCAGCGTCTGCCTTCACTCCCATAAAATGGCAGTAGACAAATATGAAAATGATCCAGTGCTTAAAGAGGATGTTGACCAGAGATTGCAGAACGCAAATATGGAGGAATATGATAATGGCGTTGAGTCTGAGCATTTTATATGGGTTCTTATACGGGACGTGGGCATTGAAAATATCAAAAAACATGTAAAAAGACCACTCAAGGATATAAAGGTTGGCACATATTATGGATGCCAGCTTCTAAGGCCTTCGAATGTCATGGGTTTCGAATCTGCTTTTAACCCCCATAGTGTAATGGATCTTGTTGCTGCAACCGGTGCAACACCTATTGCTTTCCCAATGAAATCTGCATGCTGTGGATTTCCATTAATGGGATCTAATCCTACTGTTGCCCTGAAAATGGCCAATAATATATTAAGTAGTGCGAAAGACAATGGATCAGAAATGCTTGTTCATCCATGCTCACTCTGCCATCTCCAGCTAGATGTAACCCAGACAAAGATACAGAAACAGTTTAAGCAGGACTGGAATCTTCCTGCCCTTTACATAACCCAGCTTATAGGGCTTTCATTTGGCTATTCTCCCAAGGAGCTTGGGCTTGCCAAAATGTCTACAGAATATCTGAAAGCGAGGGGTATATCATGAATTATAAGGATCTTTTAAAGGGAATGGAGATAACTGGAGAAGCCGAGGTACCTCCAAGGCCCGGGGCAACCCCATTTGCCACAGAAATTTCTTACAAAAATAAAGATCTATTCTATGGAAAGCTTCATATTAGAAAATTAAACAATGCCATGTATCTTTCTGTAATATCAAAAATACCTTTTAACTGGAAGCAGCTTGTGGGGGATATGAAATTCTCGGGTACCGTTGTAGATTCTGCAGGTGGGCTTCTATGGTTAAAGGAAAATGAAAATACTGTAGATAAGGATCTTGCTTACCTTGAACAATATCTTACCGCCATGCAAAAGAAAAACAACAAAAGCAAATAGTAAATTTATCTCTAATTTTTTACATATATGATAATGATGTATAAATCAATTATACCCTGTAAAAATCTGTGAAGTTCCACCCGTTTCACATGAAATCGTTGTAATGTATAATGGTAATTAAATTGGAGTTAATGTACAGACCCATGAAGAATTATCCTCTATAATGGAATTTAAAAAATGGATATTTTGTGAAAAAATAAAGGGTTCTGGTTGCCGGGAAAAATTCTAAAATTTATTTCACAGTAATATATTAATTTAAAAAATAAATAAAAGAATATTTTATTCAATATCCTTTTCTGAGAACGTTTTTATTGGGTCTACAATTGTATATCCATCCTTGTCAGATACATCCTGCAATGCAGGAGGGTACTTCAGGTAGTCTGGAACTATTCCAGAAAGTCTCTTTGTGTAACTGGGTATGGTATTGTTTTCATAGAATATTCCTATTGGTATGTGATCTCCCCATTCTAAGGATTTTCTGTATCCCTTATCGAATTTTGCTTCATCCTCTTCCTGAGTGTTAACAACCGGATTCCAGTCCTTATTATCCTCCAGTTTGTACACACGTTGCCTGTACCAATCGAGAGTATTTACATCGTTATATGTAGGGCATGGCTGAAGAACCTCTATTACTGCAGAGCCCTGGTGCTTTATTGCCCTCTGTATCATTTCAGAGAGTTGCTTTATTTCTGATGAGAATCCCCTGGCAACAAAGGAGTAACCTGAAGCCATAGCCAGTGTTATGGGATTTATTTTACCCAATATATTTGGACGCGGAAGGCTTTTTGTTTTTTCTCCAAGAGGAAGAGTGGGTGCTGCCTGTCCCTTTGTAAGCCCATAAACTGAATTATTGTATAATATTATGTTAATTCCCGAGTTCCTTCTTCCCTCTCCAACGAAATGGCCGGCTCCAATGCTTAGCATGTCTCCATCGCCACCCATCACAAGAACGTTTAGATTGGGGTTTGCAAGTTTTACTCCCACCGCATAGGGTATAGCCCTTCCGTGGAGTGTATGTATTCCGGCTATGTTAAGATAGTGCGGAGTCTTTCCTGAAATTGTAATTGCTCTTGTCTGTTACGCTTTTTTGCATCTTTATCACCTTATGACCCCTCCTGGAGTACTTCCAGGGCGGGTTTCTTTTCCATTATATTCTTGGTTGACCTGAGGACCTCATCAAGGGTCATATGCCTTCCATTATATTTCAATATGAAATTCTCTATTTTTATGCCTGTGTTCATTCTTATTACCTTAGCTGCCTGT
>DAUP01000009.1:3903-5598 GCA_002505185.1 Ferroplasmaceae archaeon UBA567
TTTCCGAACACACCGTATGGGGATATTCCATCCTTGGTATTTAGTGAGTATCTCTTAAAGTTCTCATGATCCGTGTTTTCATTATATTTTATAATCTTTACCTTTTTGATATCTATTTCCGGAACCAGATCCATTGTGTTAGCCAGGGTTTTGTCTATGAGGTGGATTACCGGCATCTGATATCTCTGTGCATAATTCAATGATTTCATACCGTCATATATGCACTCTTCCATATCGCCTGAGGACATAACTATCTTGGGGAATTCACCATGACCTGTGTTGAGTGCGAACATCAGATCTGCCTGCCCGTTCCTTGTGGGCAATCCTGTTGATGGGCCTCCTCTCTGGTAGAATGTTATTACCACCGGTATTTCAGTCATTCCTGCATAGCCTATGCCCTCTGCCATAAGTGAGAATCCTGGACCGGATGTTGCAGTAGCACTTCTGGTTCCTGTAAGAGCTGCACCGTTTGCCATGTTTATTGCAGAAAGTTCATCCTCACACTGTACTACCACAAGCCCTGCTTTCTTCAGATCTTTTCCGGCAGATTCCAGGAACTTCATTTCTTCATGGCTTTCCAGTAGTGTGCTTTCATCACTTGCTGGCGTTATTGGATAATAGGTCTGAAACCTGAGACCGCCCATTAATTTGCCAATGGCTGTTGCATCATTGCCTGTCAGAAGCATTCTTGCGGTTGCAGGATATGTTGGCAATGTTTCCGTTTTTATTGAAGAACCTGCAACGTAATCGTATGCTGCTTTTATTACCTGAATATTTGATTCTATCACAGCTGGCTTTTTCTTGAAGGCAAACTTTATACCTTCATCTGCATGGCCCTCATCCAGACCAAGCAATGCCAGAGTGACTCCAGCCCCGAGTGTGTTATAATAACGGTTTGCCGGTCCATTGTGTACATTTTCGTTGATCAGTTTGTCAAAAGGTATAGCTATTACATCTATTCCCGTTTTCTTGAAGTATTCAAGAACTCCCTGAATGTCTAGGGTAAGATTCATTGATAAAAGTTCATCCTCTATTCTTCCGCTTGTATCAGATGTGATCATTCTAGCATTTTTAAGGCTAAATCCGTTAAAAGCTGAATCATAAACAACCTTTGCTCCCTTGGACACATCGAACATATGCTCGAATAGTGTATCTGGGTCTAAAGCTACCATTATATCCACAGGATATTTCAGTGATTTAGGCCGCTCGTGCATTATTCTAAAATGTATGTAGCTATGTCTTCCCTTAATATTGGAATGGAATTCCCTTATTCCGTAAATATTATAGCCGGCCAATGAAAATGCCATACTAATCATATTTGCAGCACTATCTATTCCTCCGCCTTGTGGACCTCCCACAAGAAGATTGATATCAGTTTCCTGCATTCTTATCGTTATGATAAGCCTAATTTAATTTAAAAACTTTACCATCGGATTATAAGTATAAGATTTTAAATAGTTCATTTTTTTAGTACAAAAATATTATTTTAATGGATAAAAATTGAATATTTTATATGTATTTTAACCATTCCATGACAGGATCATCATCTATAATGTTTATTTCCGTCTTCCCAAAGGCTGATGTTGTTACAAACTTGGTAAAGTATGCAATGTCATTATCGATATACCCATACATAACATGCTCTACAGATTCACCATCTGGAAAATGTGCCTCTGCTTCAGGTGCATTGGGAAT
>DAUP01000006.1:0-4288 GCA_002505185.1 Ferroplasmaceae archaeon UBA567
ATTATACACATTCAGGAATGATTTCCTTAAGGCAGAGGAGGAGAAGGACTACCTGAAAAGGCATTCCAACTCTTCAGGATTCATAAAGATCAATAAGAGAATGGGAACCATATCTGTCATGACAAACCTGAAAGTCTCCGGCGAGATCGTTTATGATATGCTGAAATCACGTGTGGATATAGAGCAGTCATATGACACATTCAAGAATACAATACACGGTGACAGGACATACATGAGGGATGATTACCAGATGCAGGGATGGACGTTTGTAAATTTCCTATCACTGATAATGCATTACAGGATCTATAACCTGCTGAGAAAGCATGACCTGCTCAAGAAATACTCTCCGGAAGATGTAATAGAACATCTTCAGCGTGTGAGCATGCTCAAGATCGGTGAGGAATGGAAGATATCTGAAATACCGAAAAAATCTGGGGAAATAATTAAGGCTCTTGAAATACCTATTATGCAAAATAACGGGAGTTAGAGTTTAATATTTACCTGTGTTTATATTATCACTGAAAACCTAATTTTTATTGAGATTTCATGCTATGGCTTTATATGTGGGCTGACATTCATGGTAATATTTATAAACAATAATTCTATAAGACTTTTCATATGACGAAGTACGTTTTAATTTCGGATTCTACCTTAAGTTATGACTATAGAAATTTCCCGTTGCTGGATTTTTTGCCATGTGCACCGGGAAGGAAGGTACCCGGAAGAGTATACAGGTTTCTAAGGGGTCCATCGCCTGAGGCTTTGCCAAACGGTGAGGCAAAAAACGCACCATATGCCATAAGAAAGATCGAGGCAGGACTGCTTAGAGACAATCCAAAAAAAGATGTTGCTGTGGCACACATGGATTATCTTTCAAATTTTATCACAGATGACACTGAAATCATAGGAGTTTCTACAATGGACCCACTGGGTATTGGCCCGACCACAATGTCATACGCTGCCCTTTTCGGTGGTGAACTGGACTCATGGGTCAGAAGGGAATGGGACATACTCATGGAAAGGATAAACCAGGTCAGGAAGGGGAAAAAAGCAAAACTTGTCATAGGTGGTCCTGGAGTATGGGAATTCACTGTCCTCAGAGATGAGATAGACAAGTATAATTTTGATTATGTTGTGTCCGGTGAAATGGATGATATAATATCAGAGCTATTCAGGGGTATAGCAAGTGATGATATAGACAAAAATATGTTTACCAGGGGATACATGACATACGATGACCATTTCAGGAGGGTTGTTAAAAACGATGACCTGTTTGTCGGCAGAGGCACAGGAATACGTGCTTATCCATCATTAGAGGACATTCCTGAAATTGTCAATCCTGCCACAAAGGGCATGACAGAGGTGATGCGGGGGTGCGGAGTTGGCTGCGATTTCTGTGAAGTTACATTAAGGCCCCTAAGATATTATCCTCTGGACAGGATTAAGAGGGAAATAGAGGTAAATGTCAGAGGGGGCAATGACCATGCATGGCTGCACTCCGATGAAATATTTGAATATAAACATGAGAAAATGTTTACCCCTAATCAGGATGAATTGGTAAATCTTATGAAAACCGTTATGTCCATAAAGGGAGTAACTGGTTCAAACCCCACCCATGGGAGAATTTCTATCCCGGCTGCTTTTCCAGATCTCATAAAGCGCCTAAGTGAAATACTTAAGGCAGGGCCGAACAACTGGATTGGCATACAGACTGGTGTAGAAACTGGAAGCGATTCACTTGCATTAAAACATATGCCCAATAAGACCATGCCCCTGAGGATAGGCCCAGATGGCTCATTCCGTGATATAGTATGGGAAGGGGTATACAATGAAACAAGGTATTACTGGAGATCCGCATTTACCATACAGGTGGGCCAGCAGCAAGAAACTGATGAGGACAACTGGGATTCAATAGCTATGATTAACCAGCTGAGCCATTCGTACGTTGATGGAAGGCCATTCGAATTTACTGTTACTCCACTGGTAAATGTCCCCCTTGGGAGAATTAAATCCAGAAGCCTGAATTCAATGCTTAACCCAACACAACTGGGAGTTTATTATGCATCATACAGGCACCTTGCAAAGATGGCTGCAAGGGACGGATTCAGAGATACCAATGGAAACATGCTTGTCAGGGCNNATAGACAAAGTCAAGAAATGGGGAATAGAGAATGATAAGGAAATTTCCTCATTGAGCATGCTTTCAAGGGCATGAAACTTTAAAGTATTTATACCAATCTTTTATACCTTGCCATGGTTAATTATAATTTTTTGAAGAGAATTTTAGTGGTGGGGGAAAAAAATCTCTTATCCCGCCTTTCTGTATACCCTTTAATGGGAATTGAAAGTTCCTCAAATCTTATACTCATGCTCAAAAATGCACCATCTGACGTTGAAAAATACAATGAAATAGTAAGGTCTATTGAAAAGAAAGGAGATGAAATGGATATAGATTTCAGGCATGAGGTGACCAGTGGAGCTATAAGTTCCAGCCTCATGGACAATCTTCTGGACCTCATAGAGAAATGCGACGATATACTGGATAAAACATATTTTACAAGCAGGGAGATAAACAGGTTCAATATTCATTATAAAATGACAGAAGAAGAAAAAAATGTAAGGGACCATGCCTATAACAGTTTTATAACAATCCTCGAGGAAAATAAAAAATCGCTGGATTTTGTCCATAGCATACTCAACGAAAATGACCTTTCAAAAATGAAGGAGGACAGAAAAAATATAGAAGCCATAGAAGAGCAGGTAGATGAAATAAAGGATAATATAATTGATTTTACGTACCTGAATTCCACCAAAATATCCTATCTTGTATTCGAGCACCTCAATACACTGGCACACAAACTTGATGACCTTTTAGATGACTGCGAAGACATTTCAGATCTGGTATTTACAATAATGCTTGCGGTGACAAGTTGATTTTATTCATATTTTCACTGGTGCTTACCTTTCTGCTCACACTTCTTGTGTCAGGAAATAACCTTTCTGCCGCCGTTGGAACTCTAATAGGGTCAAGGATAGTTGGAAGATATGCAGGTGTATTAATTGGGTCCACGGGGTTTTTCCTGGGGCTCGTCCTGGAGGGGCAGTTCCTGCACGGTGCTGCACTTTCACTTGTTCCCCACTCATATTTCTATATAACATATGCATTCCTGATTTCCTTCCTCATATTCCTCTTTGCAAACATAGGCAGGGCACCACTGTCACTTACAATGGCTCTTGCAGGCACTGCCCTGGGAATAGATATTCGTATAGGCTATTCCATAGATTATAGATTCGTAATGCTTATGGTAGCATTCTGGGTTATAGCACCGGTAATATCTGTGATTGCTTCATATTTAACAGAGAAGGGACTTTTTCACAGAGATTTCAAAAATGTATGGAATGTGGCCAGATGGCTGAAATTCCTTATAGTGATTTCCTCATTCCTGACAGCATTCACCCTTGGTGCCAATACTCTTGGATTTATAGCCAACGTTGAGGGATTTCACCTGATAACAATAATAGTAATGACAGTTGCAATATTCGCCGGGTCATTCTTTCTGAGCAGTGGAGTGATAAAAAGAGTGGGAGAAGAAATGTACTCCATGCGGTATTCCAATGCACTTGTTTCCCTGGTTATTTCTTCCCTGCTGGTTGAAGTGGCAACATTTTTTGCAGTGCCATTATCTAACACCCAGACACTCACATCAAGCGTGTTCGGTGTGGGAATATCCTATAAATACAAGGCAATTTACATGCGGCCTTTTCTTATAATAATACTTACATGGGTACTGTCTCCGACTATCGGGTTTATACTGGGATATCTGGTTTGATTAAAGCCCGTGTGTCAGGTTGTCTATTCTTCCTCCATCTACCACGAGAACCTGGCCATCCATGTATTCTGAATCTGATGATGCAAGAAACATTGCTGCATCGGCTATGTTTTCAGGCTTTCCTGTCATATTTAGCTCTGTTTTTGATTTAAATGACTCTCTCAGTTTGTCCACTTCCTCATCACTTTTTCCTCCTATAGTCATATCCGATTCTATCCACCCAGGTGCGATGGCGTTGACTCTCACATGCCAGTCCATAAGGTCAAAGGCAAGCCTCTTGGTCAACATTGCTATTGCAGCCTTTGTCATGGAATAGAATGTCGTTCCCTTTGCGGCCGTACCAACTCCTGCATTTGATGCCATGTTTATTATTATTCCATGCTGTTTCTTAAGGTCATCCATGCATTCCTTTGTTGTGTATATAGACCCCATAACATTTATGTCGAATATTCTTTTTA
>DAUP01000006.1:4355-8576 GCA_002505185.1 Ferroplasmaceae archaeon UBA567
GATTTCCGGTCCTTATTATAATTAATGGCTATTCTGGCTCCTTCTGAGGCAAATTTCATGGCTATGGCCCTGCCCAATCCCCTTGAAGATCCTGTGATTAATGCTATTTTATTGTCAAGTTTTCCCATAATTATAGATATTTTCAAATTATAAAACTGTTATTGTTTATTGGGGAACGATGGATTATTGCTTCCTGAATACGTGGTTTTTTCGAGGTTCAGGCTTCAAAGGGTTTATATATGCATTTTAAATTTGTTTTTAATGATCAATAATTACGAGGCAGTCTACAAAAAGCAGCATTACGGGCTTGTGGGCAGCCATTCCGCGGTTAAGGTTTGCCACTGGACAAAAAGTGAATTGCTTGGCAAGGCACCATGTTATAAAAATACATTTTACGGCATAAAATCACACCAGTGCATACAGATGACCCCGGCACTTAACCAGTGCTCTGAAAACTGTGATTTCTGCTGGAGGTTTCAGGGATTTGATTCCATGCATATAAATGAGGAGGATGACCCGGAGTTTATTCTTGAGGAAAGCATAAAGGCCCATCTCAAGCTTATATCGGGGTTTAAGGGGAATCCTAAGGTCAAAAAAGAACTTTTTGAGGAAGCATCCCATCCCAGGCATATGGCAATATCACTGACGGGCGAGCCTACTTTATATACCCGCCTTGGTGAACTTATAGAGGCAGCCACGAGGCGTGGGATAACAACATTTGTGGTTACCAATGGAACCATGCCGAAAGTTCTGGAAACCCTGAATCCATTGCCAACTCAGCTGTATGTTACAGTTGCCGGACCTACTAAGGAAATTTTCAATGATGTGCTTCATCCGGCAATAGGAAATGCCTGGGAGAATTTCAATAAAACCCTGGATCTTCTCCCATCTCTTGATACAAGGACTGTAATAAGGCATACAATGGTTAAAAATGTTAATTTTCCTTTCTATGACCAATATGAGAAAATGGACAGGAGAGCCGATCCTGATTTCATAGAATCCAAGGGATATGTACATGTTGGCCAATCGGCTGGCAGGCTTACATATGAAAATATGCCTACACATGAAGAGATTATGGAATTTTCATCTACCCTGGCAAAAAGGCTCGGTTATTTTGAATACGCAGACAGGTTTGAAAGCCGTGTTGCCATGATTGCAAAGAATCCGGAAACTGCCAGAATAAATGTGGATGCGGAAATACAAAAAACCCTTAAAAAGCTTGAATTGAGCAGTGATTAACCACATAAATTCCCTAATCATTAGGCATTATGATGATGTTCTCTCCCTTATTTTACACATCAACCTACTAGAAAGAAAGCCACTAAGTATATAAAGGGCAAGAATTTCTGGAAATGACATTTAAAAACTATTTTTATATAAGTTAATAAGAGAAATACTTGAATAAGGCTTAAACTCTTATGGAAAAGTACCTGCGGAACACAGCGAATTTAAGACTGATTGAGATAAAACCTCTACATTCAAGGGATTTAATATAAGTCCATATGTAAGTGTAAGTTTTGCCGGTGAAATAGGAAGCCTCTATGCATTGGGATGAGGTGGCTCAAGATTGAACCGTATAAGTTCTTGACGACAAATATGAAATGGAATATATTTTTTAATCTACCGTTTGGCTGAGAAGAGTATGTTGCTCTTATTTGCTAATACTATTTTGTAGTTCATTCATCCACAGCGTGGTGTTGAAAGGCTTATGGAGAATCATTATTAATATAATGGATTATATTATTCTCCGTATTACTAATATAACACAGAGAATATTAACTCAAATATTGCACCCATAGAGAAGATAGTTTTTGACTACAGAAATAAGGAACTTATGAATATCAGCTTGCCAATATTACCTCAATACAAATTAAATGCCCAATATAATCGACATGATTATTATTGAAATAATTGCTAAATATAAATTAATTAATATACTGCTATTATGTTTTGAGAGGAATAATGGTACAAATTCTAACATTTCATGTGCATATTCATCCTCATTTTTTATCATTTCTAACCTAGTTGTTTTCCTGTCCGTATGTGAAATCTTTGCTATTGCAACACCCAGAATATCTGAGTATAAAATTTTCATGTGATCCTTTTTCTTCACATTATCTCCTTTTGTAATTATCTTATCATCGGTAAAATCTATGACTCTATGTGAAACTGTACCTGCTGCATTAAGAGGATAATATATGTTTGATGTTTTAAATGTTATAATGTCTCCAATTTTTATATCATTAATATTACTAACCTTCTTTGTTATTAGAATGTCGCCGGATCTAAGGACAGGGTTCATACTAGCCCCACGAATTGAAAAAATCCCGAATTCTTCGTTATTTATAGTGTACGATTTCGACTTTTTATTATATATTACATTGATTAATGAATTAAACAAGAAATATAGGGACATGGAGCCGAAAATGATTAAATATATGCGATTTATAGGCATTTTTAAAGATATGAGACCAAATAAAAATAAGGTGATATAAAAATATAGAGCGAAATATTCTATAGCTGGTATAAATTGGCTGTATATTAGCTTCAAAATTATTATCAGATCAACAACAAATATATAAAAATCAATAAAATAAAATAATCGGATTGATGAATAATGGGCTATTGGAGTCAGTGCTAGCAATACTTCCATTGGCCAGGCAAAAAGAAAAGAAGATGCAGACATTATAACTCCCGCTAAAATAAAATTTAAATATGGTTTTATACTCTTAATACTATTTTTTAAGAGTTCGATCACTAAAATAAATAATATAAAGGCTGATGCCCCTCCAATGATAGTCCCTGAAATTTCAAGTAACCCATTAGGCAATATATAATTAAAGTATCCATCCAGTAAAGAACCTGCTAGTATAGGCATTACCGTGATAGCCATAATATAGACTCCAGCAAATGTAGGTATGAATATAAATGGAGATCCAAGAAATATTAGCAAAAGGAAAGCGGCATTGTGGACTATTATAAAGGATATGAAATTTACTGGTAAGTTAACAGGAACTAAATACCCAGAAACTAATTTAAACTGAATTATACTAAAAAAGAATGGTTTATATATTAAGGCAAAAAGAGATATTAAAAATGTAAATAAAAACATAAAAATAAATAAAAACAATGCCTTCTTAAAATATTTAATTAAGTCTTCATCTGCTGAAAAAAATTTCCCCTTAAGGTAATAGAATAATGGAAATAATGGAAATAATTCTATTAGTGCATAGAAAGGTCTAAAATAGCCTGTTTTATTATAATTCATATATATTAATCCTGCATATAGAGTTATGCAAATAAATAACTCTCTCCTTAAAGTTGATGAAAAAATGAGACTGGTACTGTGAAAGTAACTAATAAATAACACCGCAAAGTATAAAAAACTAAAATAATATAGCAAATAATCGTAAAAATAATAGACTTTTTTGTTTTTTTCACCATTCATGCTGCAGTTCCTGCTACGGCTCCCAATATAATCCATCCCCAAATACCTAAAAGATCTATTACAGCATATCTAACAAAGATTAAAGTTGCACCATCTATGTAAGCCGTGTATCCTGCAGTACTCAAAAGGTACGCAACTAGAGGACCATCACCAAATCCAAGAGCAGCTAAAGATAATTCAGCCGAATGGTAAGATATATGCCCGGTATAATATAGTGCCATAATTGCACTGTTTCCATATAAGTTTATACCATCTAATGCCATTATAGCTATAATCCCAAAAGATACAAATATTATACCAATTCCCAATATTCTATAACTTTTATATCTTTTAGTGATATAATTTATTATATTTCGGCTCATAATTATATATATATATATCGTTAATATTTAAACTTTGTGGTTACGTCCATGGCAATTATATCCCATTTATATACTATATTAATTTTTCTATTACATCTGGCTTTGGGACAATATTATTTTAAGTGGGAACTTCTGTAATCTTTTATCATCTCCGGATTTGTACGCCTCAGGTAGCTGTACTGCCTCAGGTTGTGCATGTTGATCTTGAGAGTCTCCTCCGTCTTCTTTCTCTGAGACAGTTTCTTCCTTATCTTTACAGGCATCTTCCTCTTCATCATTGAATTCACAGATTCTGATATGGATCTCATATGGTACTGCTCCATCCAGTATTGAGTATTATCAATGAATCCATATAGCATTGTTTTCCATGATGGAACACCCTTTGCCCTGAATGTTGCATTAGTTTTTGGA
>DAUP01000117.1:0-952 GCA_002505185.1 Ferroplasmaceae archaeon UBA567
CAATCCAGTTTCTAATACTTAAATGTTTGTCCGACTGGTGTCATATTTATCCTATGATGTAATTAATAGTCTATGAGAAATGACATCAGAAAAATACTCAAAGTTCCCTGTGAAAACATATCCGCTGTTACAGGCGTAGATGAATATTCAAAGAAAATAGATCTCCTGGATCATGCACTCATGATGGTACAGTCAGCCATATACCATAAGGACCTGACTGATCTGGCCATGGATAACAGCGTAAGCAAGTCCCAGCTCTCCAAGCTGGATACAGGAAGGCCTTACCAGGTCTTTGTTGAGTTATTTTACAATCTTGTGTATCCGTACATAATGGCACACAACTATTCCCTTTACAGCAGGTTCCTGAATATCATAGGAATTGATTCAACATTCATCCGCACAGCCATAAAGGAATCCGGGAAGTACAGGAGGGAGAAGACTGAAACAGGGATAAAGATACATGAGGCAGCAGTTCTTTTCCCATTCACACTGCCACTGGAATCTCTCGCAACACCTGCCAACCTCAATGACTCACCGGTATTCGATGAAGTTCTTGACAGTATAGATCCTGATCTTGTAAAGCAGTCCATACTCACCTTCGATCTTGGCTATTACAATCTTGACAGGTTCATGGACCTTAAGGNNGTGCTGAAAACATACGCACATTCCAGCATAGTCAGGTTCCGCAATGGACTCACCCTCAGGCTGGTAAGCATGGAGATTGATGGAGAACAAAAGGATTACATCACAGACATATTCGATCTGCCTGATCTCTACATCCACTGGATATATTCCCAGAGATGGTCAATTGAGATCTTTTTCCGTACAGTGAAGACATACCTGAAGATTGGCCATCTCATCTCGAAGAGTATAAACGGCATTCTCATTCAGATATTTTCAGCACTGATTGCATACGTTATACTCCTCATGATACAGGCATCCCTGTCCTACT
>DAUP01000117.1:978-3700 GCA_002505185.1 Ferroplasmaceae archaeon UBA567
GAGGAGAAGACCCTTACTACTCCACACAACTAGAGCATGCTATAATCCCCTTCTTTGAAAATAAGCTTTTCCATGGATTTTTCCACCAGCATGTGACATAAACGGGACTTAAATGTGCAATCATGAGTATCATTATCATGCATGAACTCAAAAATTCTGGGAATCTCGGTGAAAATTCATATGCTAAAAGTTAAGTATTGGAAACTGGATTGTATAAACTAATTATTGCAATTTATTTTCAATGCCTTCGTAATTCATTATATAGTTATATGAATTTATAAACCAGTCATGTAATTTTATAAACTTAATTTTAATACCATCATAATTTTTATCCCCGTTGATATTGTAATTTATAACAATTCCGGATTTAATTTTGAACTTCTCTGAAAAGTCTATTATTCCCGTTATTTCTCTTTTAATATTATTTTCATCAATTATATAGCTTGCCTGTACTGGAATTATGGTATTTTTTATTTTTACTATGAAGTCTATTTCATAGCTATTTTCCCTATAATAATATAATTCCAGAAATGGAATAATGTTTTTTAATCTTATAAATTCTTGTGCAATGGTATTTTCTATGAATTTTCCCTTATTTTCCATGAAATTATACCCAAAATAATATGAAAATGCATTATCAATGGAATAAACCTTTTTTGGGCTGTTTTCCTGTTCCTTTAATGAATATGAAAATTTCTTTGTGAAAAATATCAGGCCAGAGGATTCTATATACTCAGTATATCTCTGAATAGATTTTAAAGGCAGTAACAGTGTATTTTTTACTGATTTGTATATACTATTATAAGTGATTGGTGACGAAACATTTGTTAAATAATATTTAATTAAAAACTTTAATTTATCTCCTTCCCTTATTTTATATCTATCCATTATATCCTTTAAAATAATGGTATCAAAATAGCTTTTTATTAATTCCTCATGTATATCTGGATACAGTGTCGGGGCAGGCATGCCACCGTATTTAATATATAACTCAAGGTATTTTAAGATATTTTCCAGATTTATACCCATATCCTTAACACCATTTATGATTATATCATTGAATGCAAGATATTCCTTAAATGACAGCGGAGTTACAGTGATGTTTATGCTTCTTCCTGATAGTAGTGTTGAGAATTCCGAGCTTAATAATTTAGAGGATGAACCTGTAATTATGAATTTTATTTTTTCTGAATATGTTCTAACAAATTTTTCCCAGCCGGATACCTCCTGTGCCTCATCAATTATTATTACATTATTATCTGTTTTTTTAATCAGTTTTTTGTATGCGTTATATATATTATCAAGGGTTTTAATATTATTATCAAGCCTTTCATCATCAAAATTTATAATTAATATATCCTCCGGATTATAACCATTCTGGATAAATGATGAGGCAACCTGCAGGGATATGAATGATTTTCCGGATCTGCGCAGACCACTTTCAGTTACTATATTTATTCCATTTAATATCTTAAGTATTTTATTTATATAAAACTCCCTTAATATACCTGTATAAGGTTTTTTCCCCCAGAAATTGTAATCCGATAAAATACTGATAAATTCCTCATCTGAAATCATTATGTCACATAAGACATAGTTTTATATAAATATTGTGTCATATGTGACATACTATTCTGAAAAACCCAAATAATAAATAAAATATTAAAATTAATACGATATAAAAATGCAGACAATTATTGAACAATAACGTGACAATAGAATGCAAATCAGAGATCTCTGATCTCATAGGTAAAACAATGAATATGGAAAACATGATTAAAGATTAGTGTACCCACGCCATAGCATTTGGAAAGCATTGAAAAATGGTATTCCTAGGTCAATGAAAATAAAATAGATGTAAAGTCACGTACTAATATTCTAATATTGGTGCAATTTTATAATTTCCCAACATTTTAAATGGATTTACCACATTCATTACTTCTTTCATAGCCATGTTTGAATTCTCATTATTTTCGATATCTATGAAGAACAGATAATTGAATGGATTATATTGTACCGGGCGTGATTCGATCTTGGTCATATTTATTCCGTATTCATTGAATATTTTTAATACATTATACAAAGCACCGGGCTTGTTTTCTGTGGAAAACACAATGGATGCCTTTGATGGATTTTCGGGATTATTTGGTGCTGCGGAGATTAAAAAGAATCTTGTATAGTTAAACTTATTATTTTCTATATCTCTTTCAATAATATGCATTCCGTTTAATTCGGCCGCCATTTCACTGGCTATAGCACCATGGGAACGGTCATTAAAATTCTTTATGATATTCACGCTGCCTGCCGTATCATATTCGCTTATGGGCTTTATTCCATTGGAATATATAAAATCAGAACACTGTGCAAGTGCCTGAGGATGTGAATGGGCATATTTAATATCATGGGTTTTTGTGCCTGGATATCCTATTAGGCAGTGTTTTATTCGCAGATAATACTCCTTGACGATATGAAAATCCATTTTAAACAGAAAATCATATGTTTGGTTTACGGCACCTTCAATGGAATTTTCGATAGGTACGACCCCAAGGTCAATATTATTGCTTTTTAATGCCATAAAAACCGCGCGAACTGAATCCAGCGGAACGTATTGGCCTGAAGCCATTCTGGTTGCTGCAATATTGCTATATGCTCCCGGATCTCCAAAATATCCTATTTTCAATAAAGGATTATATAATTTAAATATTTAAAATTGATTAAAATC
>DAUP01000016.1 GCA_002505185.1 Ferroplasmaceae archaeon UBA567
TCCGATTATAAATTACTATTACACAACATTTAAATATGTCAGACAATTATTATTAGTATGAACAGGTACAATAAATTTTTTTATGCTGGAATTGTGATAGTATTACTGACATACCTGTTTATTTTTCTTCTTCCGGTAAACACTCTTTCAGCATATTTTGAATCGGGACACTATTTCGGCATAATACCCAGAATATTTCCATTATTCCTGATATTCGGCGATGTATTTGTTGTCGTCGGACTTCTCTTTCCGTCCACTAATTTCAATAAGCACAGGATTTACCTTGTGTCAGCAGCATTAACATTTATAATTGCAGGTGCCACCATATCATTGGTATCGCACGTATCCCCAATAAATGGGAACCATTACAACGGGCTCCGGGCAGGATATCTGATTGTAGAAGGCCTCTCTCTTTTATTTTTCACTCTGGTTATAGCCTATTACATTTCAATTGATTCAAAAAATAACAGTAATTTAATAATGCGATCAGGGTCATCTGAAAATTTAAAGGATAAAGATAATAGGTGATAATATATACAAGAATATGAACCTGGACGGTGAATTGAAATCCTTTGAAAGATTCATGATTACAGAAAGAAAGAGCTTCTACACTATCAAGGAATATAAATTTCTAATTTCCGGATTCCTCTCATTTTGTAATAAGGATGTTTCTGCAATAGACTTCGATGATATAGAAAATTACAAAAATTTCATTGTAACCGAGAAACAATATTCAAAGGCATCGCAGTATCTGGCTATGAAGGCACTTAAGCTTTATTACAAATTCAAGAATAGGGAAATGCCACCGAATCTCGTGCCACCAAGAAGGTCACAGAAAATGCCTGTTTACCTAAACCAGAAAGATGCCGGCGTATTGATTAACGGTGCAAAGGGGACGAGGGATATTGCTGTGATATCTGTTTTTCTTTATACAGGTATCCGTGTCAGTGAATTAACTAATCTGCAAATAGGGGATGTGGATTTTGACGAAAATATAATCTATATACACAGTGGAAAAGGGGATAAAGACAGAATTGTGGTAATGCCGGATATTTGCCGTGACCATGTAAAATCATATATGAAAGACAGGATAAGAATAAAATCCAACAATAATTATCTTTTCATATCTAATAAGAAAACAAAATTTAATACAAGCACAGTTGAAAGAATGGTAAAAAGAGTCGCAGGAAATGCAGGGCTAACAAAAAATGTGACACCACACGTTCTAAGGCACACGTTTGCAACATCCATTTTACGTAATGGCGGGGATATACGGTTTATACAGCAGATACTGGGGCATTCAAGCCTTGCCACAACACAGATATATACCCATATTGATGACAATACATTGAAGGAAATGTACTCGAAGCATATGCCAAAATATTAATTCTCCCTTTTTATAAGGTATTCCAGCAGAAAATCAAGCATTTCAATCGTATCCCGATTACCATCAATTCTTGCAAGGGCTGATCGCGCAAGGCCGTTGTATTCGTCTATTTTCTGCTTTGTATATTCATAGGATCCTGTTGATTTTACTATCTCTCTTAGGCGGTTAAAATCAGAATCATTTATATTGCCATTTTTAAGACAACTTTCTATGAACTTCCTTATTTCTTCGCTGGAATTTTCATAGGCTTTTATCATTAACAGTGTTTTTTTGCCCTCATTAACATCACTTTTGATAGATTTCCCTGTCTTTTCTTCACTGCCGAAGAGCCCTAACAGATCATCATAAAGCTGGAATGCTATGCCGGCGTATTTTCCGTAATCTTTTATGTCCTGAATATATTTCTTATTCCCGGAAAGGTAGGCACCCATAAGTAAGGGCCCCTGTATGGTGTATCTAGCAGTTTTAAGGAAATGCAGCTTTAAAAGTCGGTCTTCGCTATACACATCCTCTATGGAGGAATATATGTCCAGTATCTGTCCTTTCCCTGTATCCTCAATTATTTTTGAAAATTCAAAATCGGCATCAAGGAGATTTTCCAGGCCGAACCCAGAACGCAAAAGTGCCTCATGGGAGAATGTATCAATGAGATCACCTGCGCTGATTGCAATATTTTCGGCGATCCTTTCCACACTATCCCCATTCAGCGTTTTTTCTACTGCCCTGTGGAAGCTGGGTTTTCCCCTGCGCATATCACTCTGATCCATTATATCATCGTGTATTAGCAGAAATGACTGTGCCATCTCTATGGAAATTGAGGCTTTAATTATTCTATCATCTGGTTCGGCAAACATGCTGTAGCCCATTATCATAAGTATTGGCCTTACACGCTTGCCTCCATTCATTGTGAAATCACGTAGCTTTTCTATTACGTGGGCTATCTTGCTGTCATTGCATTCATCTAATTTATACTTAAAATATGATTCAAGCTGATAATTTATCCGTTCCCTGAGATCATCAAGGCGTTTTCTGTAATTTTCCATATTGTTCAATTTATCCGGTAATCAGTTAAATTATTATTAACTTTTTTCATGATCTTTTCCACTTAATATTAATATACGAAATATAAATACCTTATATTATGGCAGGAAATTACGTATATAAAAAAGACGATGAAGCTGATGATTATAATGAGCGTGGAATATCCTATTTCAATGTGATGCAATATCCTGATGCAGTGAAAGAATTTACAAAGGCAATTAATCTTATTAAAACTGATCCTGATTTTTATATCAACCGGGCACTTGCTTATTATTCTATGCATATGAACAACGAAGCAATAAAGGATTGCAAAAGTGCAATAGCGATTAGTTCGGACAGGGGGGATTATCATAACACACTTGGTTCCATATATGATGATATGAACAAGTTTGACGATGCCTTAATTGAGTTTGATGCAGCGATAAAAATTGAAGATGATGTGCCAGATTATTATTACAACAGAGGTAACGTTTACTGGAGAAAAGGGGAACGTGACAGGGCTCTTGAAGATTACAATAAGGCTGTGTATTTGAATTCAGCAGACCCTGTTTTTCTTTATAAAAGATCACAGATATACACTGAAATGAAAAAATATGAGGATGCTATTGCTGACCTGGAAGAATGCATAAAACTTGCAAGAAATCCTGAATATTATAAGGATGAGGCAAATATATATACCTTAATGGGCAACAGGAAAAAGGCACTGGAAGTGGTGGAAAATGCACTGAAGACCTCTCCAGAAAACCTTTCCTTAAAGACATTGAAATCTAAAATAGAGAATGTGAAATAGTTTTTTTTGAAATTCATACACAGAATGAAAACCTTAGATATAATTTTCTTGAAATATTAAGGTAAATAAATTTAATAATATGATATTGATATGAATTTATGAAGGCAATTGAATTTGCAAAACCCGGAATAGAGAATATAAAAATAGTGGACAAAAGCCCAGAAGGGGAGGGCATAAAGGTGAAGATAATAAAGGCGGGGCTAAATCCACTGGACTACAAACTCATAGATGGAAATGTGGTGTATAATGTCAATCCAATGCCACATATACCAGGTTCTGAGGTCATGGGGATTGCCATGGAAGAAGGAAAACACATACATAAGGGTGACAGAGTAATTGTCTACAGCCATATTTTTGACAATAGCTGTGATATGTGCTATTCCGGGAATGAACACCTGTGCTACAATGGAGGTCTATGGGGAGTAATGACAAATGGAGGGTATTCTGAATATATTAATATTAGTGAGCAAAATATTTTCAGAGTTCCCGAGGCTATAGACGACAATACTGCTGTTAGCATAGGCATAGGTGCATTAACTTCCTATAGGGCACTGAAGCGTGCCAGACCTAATGTGAATGATAAGACACTCGTATATGGTGCTGGAAATACTGGAATATTCACCGTTCAGATAGCACGCCACATGGGGCTTGATGTTTATGTATATTCCAGGAATAAGGATCTGGAAAGCCTTGGAATTCACGTACTGGATTCGATTCCAGAAGATTTTTCTGCGGACATTATTATAAATCCTCTTGGAGGAAAACTCTTTGGCGACTCTATAAAGCATTTAAGGAGAAGGGGGAAAATAATTACTTATGGAATGCTAACCGGTAGAATGGCAGATCTGGATATAGCCAATGTTTATACAAATGAACTGGAAATAATAGGATCAACCGGAGGGACCAGAAAGGATTTATCAGAGCTTCTTGGCATGCTTGACAAAAGCAATTTCCGGCTCCCTGTCTATAAGGAATACAGCCTGTGGGATATAAAAGATGCATTATACGCATTCAAAGACAGGATAAATGGTAGAATAGTCCTTAATCTATAAGGATTTTAATTTTTTTATGCTTCGAGCAATCCCATTTTTGAATATATAGGAAGCCGAGACCAGAATATCCGCTCCCGCTTCAGCAGCAAGTTTTCCGGTTTCATCGTTTATCCCACCATCGATTTCTATTTTGGTGCTATAATTGTTATCATCTATATATTTTCTCAGGGCACGGACCTTTTCTAGTGATTTTTCAATAAATTTCTGGCCAGAAAAGCCTGGATATACAGACATTACAAGAACTATTTCACAGTATGGGATAAATTTGTATATTTTTTTTATATCTGTGTCAGGGTTTATTACAATGCCATACTTTATATTCTCATTATCCAGCTTTTTTAAAAAATTTCCAACCTCTATTGGTGTTTCATAATGTATTAAAAGGACGTCGCATCCAGCATCTATGAAAGATTTATAATATTTGTCAGGTCGTTCTATCATAAGATGGCCATCCAGTCTGAGATCTGTGCCTTTCCTTATGGCCGAAACCATATCAGGCCCCATAGTTATATTATCTACAAAATGGCCATCCATAATATCCAGATGAAATGACCCCGCACCCGCATTCTGGCATTCTCTTATCTGAGATCCCAAGTCCAGGAGATCACTGGAAATAATTGATGGAGAAATTTCCATATTTTTCACGTTATAGGATTATAAGCTATGATTTATGTTTTTTTATCACAAATTTTTCAGATATAACAAGTTGATGTTTTAATTTTCCCACATAATTTTATAAATATATGTTCTCAAAAATCCTGTTTTCAATAGATTACATTCTATTCGCATATGTATCTGGTTTCCGTTCTCCAGTTGTATTTTCCCTGTTGATAAGCACTGTGTCTGAAGAGTGGTTCTACACTCATAAAAGTTAAAAGCATGTGTTATATAGACTTTGGTGAATGCTGAGCTAAAGGGACTGAACAGGACAGAACTTCGATACCTTGTAAAATTACTGCCAGTATTTTTGAAATTCAGCTCTGACCGTAAAAAATCCAAAAAACAGGAAGAATATGATTATAGAATAGAAAAGCATGGCCGGTCTGCAGTGAATGCATTTATAGAACTTGGTCCAACATTTATAAAGCTGGGACAGGTGTTATCAGCAAGACCAGATCTTCTGCCAAAAGAATATCTGAAGGCTTTTTCCGATCTCCAGGACAAGGTGCCACCGGATAATTTCCTATATGCAAGGCAAATGATAGAGGAAAATGTTGGGAAAATGGACAGGACTTTTGACAGTTTTAATGAAAATGCCATATCAGGAGCTTCACTGGGTCAGGTGTACCGTGCAACCTACAGGGGAATAGATGCGGCTGTAAAGGTAAACAGGTATAATATAGACAATATATTGAAACGGGACTTAATTATAATAAAGAAACTGCTTAACATGTTCAAGCGTTTCATGGACAATTATCTTTATATTAGCATATCAAACGTACTTTCTGATTTCTCTGCAAGGATATATGATGAAACAAATTACCTCGTAGAAGCGGAAAATATAAAGCGGATAAAAAATAATATAAAAAAATATGATATTATAATACCAGAAGTCCTTTTTGCATCCAAGCAGGTTATAATACTTACCTATATTGGAGGAACCAAGGTTACGGATGTAAAAAAATTGAAGGAAAAGAAAATAGACCTTCCAAAACTGGCTCACAACATTGATCTCACATTTATCAGAATGCTGCTGAGGAACGACATATTCCATGCTGATCCACATCCAGGCAACATAGCCGTATCTGATGAAGGAAAAATAATACTATATGATTTTGGAATGGTAGGAAAACTGGATGATGATACTAGATTCAGGCTACTGAAGCTCTATGACGGCCTTATCAATAAGGATCCAGACACCATCATGGATTCACTACTGGAGCTGAACGCGCTGTCTCCTGCCGCAAACAGGGGAATCATCCGGAAGGGAATAGAACTTTCAATAGCCAACCTTTCTGGAACTAATGTGAATGAAATGGATATTAGAGAATTGCTTGAAATCGCCAATAATGTAATCTTTGAATTTCCCTTTCATCTTCCCAGGGAGCTTGTATTATATATGAGAATGTCCTCCTTGCTCGAGGGCATATGTAAGACACTTGATCCAAATTTCAAATTCGTGCTTGTACTTCGTGACATACTTTACAATGAGGGAATGCTTCAGGAATTATATCTCAAGGAAATGAATGAATTTGCCCAGAAATCTGTAATATCAATTGAAAAAGGTCTTGATGTTCTACCACTGCTAAAACGTGCACTTGAGGAGAGAAATGGAGAAAGCAGGGAAAGCAAAAAACTTCCTATCACTGTATTTCTTTCTGCAATTCTCATTGCAATGGTCCTGTTTTCCAGAATCCACCCATTATTATCCTATGTTATCATAATAATAGACATTATTATTTTTGCTTATACAATAAAAAAATAGTTATTCTATTCTAACTGTTTTAACGTTTTTTACTGGTATTTTCAGGGACAAAACTCCATCGGTGTATTTTGCTGAGAAATCCTGTTCAGTATCCACTTCCATGGGAAGGGACATTCTCTTGAAAACTTTTTCGGGTCTCTGGTTCTCAAATACTGTACCCTCAGGTTTAATTTCCCTTTCAGCCCTGATGACTATGGCATTTTTCTCCAGAGTAACCTTTATGTCATTTCTGTCAAACCCGGGAAGATCTGCCTCAATTCCTATATATCCATTGTCTTCGTACACAGTGACTGGTGGATACATGTAAGTCATTATTTCCTTTGCACGATTATTTATGTTTTTTATAAACTCATCTGAGTAATACTTTAGCGGTCTGTACATATTTTAAATATAAATTATGAGTACTAAAAGTTTATGTTACATGGAAGGAACGGTGAAATTTATTATATTCCACAATATGAATAACATCTCAAACCAGCTCTTTCAAAGAATTTAACATCTCACTGATCCATATTGTTCAATATATTTTCAGTGAAAAACGACGTTGATGCATTTCCTCCCATGTCGGTGGTTTTAACGCCAATCTCAATGGTTTTAAAAAGTGCCTTTTCTATGGTTTTTCTGTATTCAGGGTAACCAAGCCAATCCAGCATCATTGCCGTTGACATTATCATTGCTGTTGGATTTGCAATGTTCCTACCAGCTATATCCGGGGCACTGCCATGAACAGGTTCAAACATTCCCATGCTGTCAGATACATTTGCACTGTAGGCAAATCCGAGACCGCCAACTGTGCTAGCCCCCAGATCAGAAAGTACATCTCCAAACATATTTTCAGTTACAATAACATTAAGTTCCTCGGGGTTTAGTATCATATACTGTGCCATTGCATCAGCATACATATACCTGGGTTTTATCTGTTTATATTCCAGTGAAACCTCAGAAAATATTTTCCTGAAAAATGCAAAGGACTTTAAGACATTGCTTTTGTCTGTGCATACTACAGATCTCTCCCCATTTTTTGGGGCGCCCTCCGTTTTTAAGGCAAGATCAAATGCAAATTTTGCTATTCTTTCAGTACCTTTTCTTGTTATAGTTTGATTATCTATTGCAACCTCATCACGCAGTACAAGGCCCCCAAAATGGCTGGAGTAAAGCCCCTCACTATTTTCCCTGATTATGGTATAATTAATGGAATCCATGCTTTTATATCCTATAAGGGGTGAAGAAACTCCTGGTAAAAGTCTTACTGGTCTTACATTGGCATAAAGATCAAGGTCAAATCTGAGTGCAAGAATGAGGTCAAGGGCTATTTCGGTACCCCCTGTGTTCCTAAGGTTCGGATCCCCCATTGGAGCCTTCAATATTGCTCTGTATTTTCTGGCCTCCTCAAGTATGTTTTCGATTTTATATTTGCCCTGATCAAGGGATCTGGCACCAATGTCGTATTTCACAGGATTAATATTTACACCAAAGTTATCATTAAGTTTTTTTAAAATTTTTGTGCCTGCATCCATAATTTCTGGACCTATACCGTCACCATTCAATACCATTATATCCATATTTTTCAATAAATCAACAGTAATATTAATGGTTTGTTATTAGAAATAAACATAAAATAATGCATTTTATCATTCAAATATGGAAAGCACGGATATTTCAGCAGCCATTCTTGCCATCTCCGCAATAGTATATACGGGTTCACCGTATTTATTGGATGAGGCGCAAAATACCGTATCACCATCCAGGGAGGTGCTGTATGGCCATATTCTTGAGGCAAAACCAAAATTGGCGGACTCGGCGATGTAATTTGCCTCACTGTTGCTAATAATTGCATTTGTGATCACGGCTCCGATTGTTGTATTAAAACCAAGTTTTCCAGTAAAAATTTGCCAAATATTACCATTATCCATTCTATAACTTAGTTCTTTCAGGGATTTTAGTTCACTGCCAGTGATATTTTTTCCATCAAAATTATATACATCCCCAAGGCTGTTCAATATTACAAGCACACCTACTTTTATATTCCCCCTGGAAATTTCGTAGTAACCCTGACCGGATTTTATTTTCCTGTTTTCCTTATATTTACTTACAGTGGCACCTGTACCACCCCAGTAAGGACCAATGTGTATATCATTTCCAATGGACTTTAATGCATTTATAGCCCAGGAAGTGCCCGGTATCTGGTCATTCTCAGAGAGATCATAGATGGCTGCCCCGGGAACTATGGGTATGTAATTGTCATCAAATTTTAGCTCCTTCATGTTATTTTTCATCCATTCATAAATCCCTGATATTATGCCGAGACCAAACACACTTCTTCCAGTAAGAAAAATGCCATCTATAGAATAATCGCTCCTGTGTGTTGATTTAAGCAAATCCGTTTCATGGGTAGCCAGTGCACCACCGGATTTGAATATGCCGGCAGTGTTTGGTCTTTTACAGAGTAATAATGTCATTCCTGAATTCATTTCTGTATCGGTGTAACCGCATATTGAAAACCCATCAACTGTTATACTTGAAATTTTACTGGGCAATTTTATCCGGGCCTCCATACCTGAATGTTTCCGCCGATGCAAGAATCCCCAACATCATAATCAATTCTGCCAGGAATAGCCACAGGGTCCATGCCGCGAAAAGGCTATGCATAATTGTTGAGAAGAATAGAACAATGCTGATGGCAAAGCCACCGAATATGGCACCACCATTATAGGCAAAACCCACACCTGTAGTCCTGAATGTTTTGCTGAATGACTCAGCCAGAAATGCAGGAAGCGTTGAAAATATCATGGCTTCAAAGAATGCCTGGACACTGAAAACTATAAGGTCTATTATGGCGCCGCCCTTAAATGCAAAAAATGCTATGGGATATGTTAGGATAATAAAAATCAGCGAATAAATCAAAATGCTTTTCTTTCTTCCAACTATGAGCAG
>DAUP01000052.1:0-1422 GCA_002505185.1 Ferroplasmaceae archaeon UBA567
TTCCTCCTGAAAGATGCCCGATTATCCAAATATTTTGAGATTTTTCTGAACATCAATTCCAGGCAATTAATATTAAGCAGAGCTATAAACTTTAGTGGATTTGGAACTCTGGCACGTGATGGTAATAATTTCTATTTTCATGTTTTCATACCAAAATCAGGTATAAACGATTCATTGAAGCCTTTTTTCCCACTTGCAAATATTGATGAAAGAGAGCTTTACTACGTGTCAAGGGAAAAAATAGAGGATAAGGGAACAACTGAATTCATTAATGATCTTGATTCTATAAACGGCCTTGTAATAAGCTATGCAGGTATAATATCAGGAAATATGATTATAAAAGGATTTATGCATGAAAATGCAGAAATGGCATTCTCAGACCTACTGTCAAAACACTGCCATGAGAAATCAACCATTGGAAAGATTACCTTGAAACCGTCCAGAGGTTTTCTTGATCACTTAGGTGAAATGGATGTAAGATTAAAGAATATCCAGATTAGCCTTCCTATTAAAGAATTCAACCATTACAGGATGGTAAAACTATTAAGGGAAACAGGGTGTATAGGCCAATTTGTGGACAACTACCCCATAGATGGAACTTTCAGGTTAATCGTTTACTCTAACCAGGATTTAAGCTCTGTTCAAGGAATGGAGGAAATATCGGGTACTGAGCATATATATGAGACAAGGACTGATGATGATATATTGCTTTTACTGGCTTCCAAGGCCAAAAAACACAGGCTTACGTGGACTTTCCTATTTATTTATGCATCTGATGACAAACTGTTTATGAATTTTATTCTTCCAGAATACAGAGCTAAGGAGTATTTTCAGTTAATAGTTGATACGGAAATGGACATGAAAAAACTTGACTTGGTCACACTTGAATTATATAGAGATTTGAATCAAAAAAATATTGATTAGAACATGCAAGCCAGATAGCTATGGCTTAAGTTATCTCTAAAAAACCTTTGAATTTAATAATTTTTATAGTAACATTTTGATATTATATCTTGGTCAAGAAATAGAAAGCATTCTGTATGTACTCAGTTGCAACAATATGGGTAAGTATTCCCGCCAATTACATAGCATAGTTTCTGGTACGGTCTCCCTTTTGGCCTATTACAGGTTTTTCAGTTTAAGTTCCAGCATCAGACCGGATAGATAGGAAAGGTGTATTTTATATTACAATGATATTATATGCTACAGGAGCAATATAAATAACGTTGAGCTATTCATTTTACCTTAGAGGATTCCTAATAACCCGAAAATAGCATCTTTCAATTCATTGACTCTTTATTGAAAAAGGCGTATCCGTCTGTGTTAGTGGAAACGTCCCAAGTTAGAGTTCTCTAATAAACCTAGGTTTTTAGAAATCACCCTTATTCCTATATTTCCTGGAATTGTGGCATACGGAGACCC
>DAUP01000052.1:1543-41819 GCA_002505185.1 Ferroplasmaceae archaeon UBA567
TGGGGGTTGATATACTGCAAGGGATAATTTAAATTACCTTTGTGGATTTCATTATGGTAATTATGGACATAGAAATAGGTATTATAGGGGGTATGGGTCCAAAGGCAACAAATCAATTCCTGGACCGCGTTGTTGAATTGACAGATACCAAAAAGGATCAGGATCATGTAAGGTATATACTATATAGCGACCCTGAGATACCAAACAGGATAGACGCGTATTTTTACGGAAAGGAAACCCCTGTTAATGCCATTAACAAAGGTATAGATTTTCTTGAAAAGAATGGAATCAGAACTATAGCAATTCCGTGTAATACAGCCCATATATGGTTTGATAAATTCCATAAAAATGTTGAAGTGCTAAATATGATAGACCTCACAGTAAAAGTTGCACTGGAATCGGGGTACAGGAAACCAGGAATTCTTGCTACCACAGCAACAATTAAATCTGGACTCTATATAGATAGCCTGGCTGCAGCAGGATTACACCCCGTAGTTCCAGAGAAAGAAGACAAGGTTATGGCTGCCGTTCAGGCTGTAAAATTAGGTAATACTGAAGAAGGCAAATCCATTCTGGCCCCCGTAATCAGGGATCTGGAGGCAAATGGCTGTGATTCAATTATTATTGCATGTACTGAGATACCGGTAATACTTAAACAGGAATACACTTGCCTTCCCATAATAGATTCAGATCAGATACTGGCAGAAAAGATAATAATTGCAGCAGGGAAAAAAATAAAGAAACACCATAAATAAACTTTTCCGGAAAATTTTTTTAACCTTAACCTTATATTAAATAATGTTAAAACAGTTTCCTGAAAATGGTTTAAGCTCTGAAAAAATTCACGATGTATTGGATTCCTATGGAAAATACGATATAAAAAACAGCAGAGGCAGATTATTCACATATTTTTATGACCCAGGAATAAAAGAACTGGATAATCTACAGGACATATTCTTGAAATTTTCAAACAGAAATGGAATGGATTATCATGCTTTCCCAAGTACCCTAAAACTTGAAAACGATGTTATTGCCATGATGGGCTCACTGTTGAATGGTGATGATAGAACTGCAGGCACATTTACCACTGGAGGTACAGAGAGCATCATACTAGCAGTAAAAGCGGCAAGGGATACATTCCTGGAAAATCACAACTCGCTTCCGGAGGTTATATTGCCTGTTACAGCTCATCCATCTTTCAGTAAGGCTGTTGAATATCTTGGAATGCGGGAAAAACGTATACCAGTAAATTCTGAGTACCAGGCAGACATTTCTCTTATGCGGAAGGCTATCACCAAGAGTACGGCCATGATAGTTGGGTCGGCACCATCATTTCCATACGGTATTATTGATCCCATAAAGGAACTGTCTGATATTGCCCTTGAATATAAATTATGGCTACATGTGGATGCATGTGTAGGTGGAATGATCCTTCCATTTTTGAAGAGGCTTGGGAAACAAGTGCCAGAATATGATTTTAAATTGCCCGGAGTTTCCTCTATTTCTATTGACCTTCATAAATATGGTTTCACGCCAAAGGGTTCATCGGTGATTCTGTACAGAAACGCGGTACTTCGGAGACATCAGATCTATGTAAATGCAAGATGGCCAGGGTATCCTATGTCTAACGCAGGAATACAGGCAACTAAATCCGCTGGTCCACTTGCTGGCTCATGGGCAATTATGAACTATCTTGGTTACCGTGGTTATACTGAACTGGCAGGCAAAACGCTCACTGCCTACAAAAGGATAACACAGGGAATAAAAAATATAGGCTATGAAATCACGGGGAAACCTGATGCCACAATATTCGCATTTCAGGACAATGTTAACAGCATATTTCAAACGGGAGTGAAAATGATTGAAAAAGGATGGTATCCACAAATACAGCCATCTAACATAAAATTAGGCCTTCCATCAACAGTACACCTGAATATTTCTCCAGTTCATGTGGAAGTTACAGATGAATTTCTAAGTTCACTGGAAGATATACATACAAATCTCTCTGATGACTCTGCAGCTGGTCAGCTTGCCATAGACTCAGCGGATAAAACTGCAGAATACCTCGCACATATGTTAGAAAAACATCCGGAAAACAAAACACTGTTCTTTCATATGCTGTATCAACTTGATCCTGGAAAAGGTGAGGAAATATTCCGGAAAATGACAGATAGGGATTTTCATGCTTCAATAGGATAATATCCATATCTGAGATTTTTACTGTATTCACACTTTTTGGAAGTCCCTAAATTTTAGATTGATTTTCAATCGTCAAATTTATAGAGGTCAGAGGAAAGATATTTCAGACCAGTATCAGGAAGAATGGTTACGACTATGGAACCTCTCTTCATTGAGTCATCCAGCTTCATAGCCGCTGCTACATTTGCCCCACCAGAATATCCTGTAAATAAACCCTCCTTAGCAGCGAGATACCTTGCAACGTTTATGGCTTCATCATCTGTAACACTGAGGTATCCATCGACTAGAGATTCATCCCAGTATGGTGGTTTCACAGCGTGTCCTCCTCCTTGAATCTTGTGCCTTGTGGTTATGACAGGTTTTCCAGCCAGAAATTGTGCTGACTCAGGCTCCACAGGATAGCACTTTATATCCTTCCTGAATTTCTTCAGTGCACTGGATATTCCCACAAATGTTCCTCCAGTGCCAATGTAAGCCACAAAAGCGTCTATATTTCCGTCTGTCTGTTTTATTATTTCACTCCCAGTTGTGTATTCGTGCACAAGATAATTTACAGGATTAATATACTGGTTTGGCCTGTACGCCTGTAGTTTTTCAGTCAGTTCATCAGTTTTTCTTTCGACAGCTTCATTATCCTTTCTGGATACTGTATCCGTGTCTTCGCCAGGTTGCTGTGGAACCAGTACTACCTCGGCACCCAGTGCTTTAAGCATCTGTGCCTTTTCCATTGAATTTCCAGCAGACATGACGGTGACAAAATGATATCCCTTAACAGCACAGGCAATTGCAAGTCCCGTTCCGGTGTTCCCTGAAGTTTTCTCGATAACGGTATCGCCTTTATTTATTATGCCTTTCCGCTCTGCATCTTCAATCATCCCAATTGCTATTCTGTCCTTAATGCTAAAACTAGGGTTATAATACTCTAGCTTCACATAAATCTCTATGTTTCTGCAGCCCGTCCTGTTTAGCCGTACCATCGGTGTGTTGCCAATGGCGCTCAGGATGCTTGCTTTCACATCATCCATATAAATCTATTATTGATATGGTTTTACTATTTAACATATACCTCATTAAGGCCTGTTGACGTTGAATGTCTAAATAGTTGAATATCAAAAATTTACACCTAAATGAGCAAGAAAGTAACTGAGCTTGCTATTTGTATGAATTGCGAAACGACTATATTGATCCATGAAATGAGAGTCAGAAAAGAATCCATTGGATAAGTCCTCAAAAATGGCATGATGGAGATTTCTTCTGTAAAATCCTCTATAAGAGGTTGTGAACGCCTCTGTGTTTCTGTTAGGCATAATACAGGTAAAGGTGTATTTTAATTGCACGTAGACAGGGATGCGTGCAAGGGGAGCACTGATACCCCTAAAGAGGCAACACCGTAACCGGCAGGGACCTTAAGACTTGGTAATAAGTTCTTGCGAAACTATCTGGATCGTGATGAATAAAAGCGAAGCAAAAGTTATAACCCCCTTTAGGATGGAGAGTATGTCAGCAAACCCATATTTTTCAATACAACATATCCTGCTGCAATATCTTCAAGGCCTATACCCATTGATTTAAATATTGTTTTGTTTCCCTTGTATTTGTCTTTGTTAACTATATAATCCTTGAACTCTACAATTTTATTTTTATCCTTTACACCCATGATTTCAGCAGACTCTTTCATTGCCTGTTCCAGATTTTCTACTATTATTCTATCCGAATTGTCCAGTACGTCTGGAGCAACCTCCCTTCTTATTGGAAAATTGGAACCTGCCAGATTGATATGGTAACTGTCAGGAAGGAGGTTATAGTTGAAAATAGGGGAGTTGCTGTTTGTTATGGTGGTAATCACGTCAGATTCCTTAAGGACATCTAGTGAAGCTGATGGCTCTATTCCAAATTTGTCAGCGAATGCCTTTGAATGTGATTGATTTCTGGAATAGACATATGCATGTTTTAAATTGAAAATTTGTTTCATTGCGAGAAACTGGGATTCAGCCTGAAATCCCGATCCTATGAGAGTAAAATTTATGTTTTTCTCCTTTATAATTTCAGAAGTTGCCATGGCAGTAAGTGCACCGGTTCTTATCTGGCCAAGTGCATTTGCTTCCAGTATGTAGAGATCTTCGGGTCTTTCCGTATTAAATATTATTACAACAAAATGTATGCCAGAGGGTCCGGAATAATAGGTTTTGAGCCCTGCCAGATGTCTGTCAGCGTAAAACCCTGGCATTGTGTTAAGTATATTGTTATTTTTCATTATCCTGTCCCTTGAGTGGGTATCTGACATGCCTTTTCCATAGGATATAAATGCCTTTCTTAATTCCTCTATGCATTCACCCATTTTTAAATTAGATTTTACTTCGCTTTCTGTTATGTAGGTTATCATAATTTTTCTATTGTAAACAATGTTATAAGATTTTTGCAGGGAATGAATTGGAACCTTTGTTTATATTATACAAGATAATGTCAGTATTCCTTAAGCTTTTCCATAACGGCGTTATGGTTAAAATCATTATATAAGATTGCATAATTTTTTAATTATGTTATATAATAGCATAAATTTATTAGCCTTAAACATTTATAAAGTTAAATGAAAAATCTTATTTTATTCCTGACTTTCACTCCATTCTGCCTCGCCTTTTTTTGAATAAAGTTCTTCTGTGAAATCTTTGTGTATGAACTGTTTTTTAAATCCTGACAGTACTCCAAGTGGATATATTACAAAGAGTCCAACAACAAATGTTATTAGTGTTCCTTCCATGTATGTGAAAAATTGAGGAAATACTGCAGATGTTAATCCGTCATGACTGGTGGCTACCATAAAGGTGGCAAATCCTATAAAGAAAACATACCACAGTGCATTTTTTGCGCCTATCTTTACCTTTGATAATATTCCAAATAGTACCGCTCCTGCAGCTATGAGTATTACGGCATATGGCTCTGATGGCCACCCTGTCCAGAACACAATTAGGGCTGAACCCGCTGTTGCCAGTGGGGCTATAATGTTCATTCCCCTTACCATGTCCTCCTTTTTTGTTATACCCTGTCTTCTGGTAACCATTAGGGCTATGGGATTGGTGATTAGACCTATATATCCTGCAGCTGTCGCATCATCTATGAATGTATATATACTTGGAACCGGTGCTGTCACGAAAACAAGTGCCACTCCTACCACAGCGAACACAATAAGGGACCATAATGGTATAGAATGTTTCTCCTCTATGCTTTTTAACTTGCTAGAAACATAACCTGACCTTGCCATTGAAAATAATACTCTTGTTCCAGAACCTAAATATATATAAGCTGTAACAAAAGGTGTGAGCACTCCAGTTATAACAGCCGCAAGAAATATAAATGGAAAGGGTCTTGACAGTATAAAGAATGGGTTATCTCCGTGGAATGCTGCCTGTACACCCAGAAAATTGCCTGGCAAAACTCCAATCAGTGACCAGTTTGTTCCCATTGTAATGGCAAATGCGACACTTATGTATATTAGAGTTTCAAATAGAAGAACCATTCCAATTGCCCTTGGCATTTTGCTCCTGTTATTTGTTTCTTCCGCAAGGTCTGGAATTACCCTGATAGCTCCAAAGTCGTACATGGCATATGGCATTATGGAGAATAAGGGAACTGCTACACCATATGGTGCGAATCCGTATTTGTAAAAATTAGCGTAGTCAAATGCAAAGAATATAAGGCCAAGGGACATAGACATGTAAAAGAATATTTTAACAGCGCCTGTATATAGAGATGATCGTCCAAATTCCTTTATCCCGTAATAATTAAATGGAATCAGTCCCAACATCAGTGCAAGTCCAACTACAACCCCGATAAATGTCGGAGCACCGCTTGGTGCAAGAAAGATTGGGTCAAAATAGTTAATGCCAGCTATTATTGAAATAACCTCAATTGGCGGGATAAACAAATACCATATTATATCCGACATGGCATTAATAATATTTGTCCACCTTCCATGTGTGTAAATTGAATATCTCGTTGGTCCTCCAGCCTCTGGATACGTAACTCCCAATTCCATATAGGTCAAACCTATAAGCGAATATATTGCAGCTCCCAAGATAAAAGCCAGAATTGCTTCCGGACCTGCTATTGTTATCATGGCTACAGTACCAAATAAAGCTCCATTACCAAACGCACCTACTAGACCAACCATAACCATTTGGTTAAATGTTAGGTCTTTTTTAAGTTTGGGTTTTCGTTTTATTATATTATGTTTTATAGTATTTCTAGCTTCCATAACAGTGTCTTATTACCTCATGATATTTAATATGTATGAGAAAATTATTTATATTTGAGTGGAATTAATTAATTATCCATTATAAATGAGACAAATATAAAAATAATAGAAATTAAATAGAATTATAATTTTTTAATCAGTGGGTGTTAATATCCTTGCTGATAAATGGACATTTCCTTTATGCTATTACTACTATAAATTCCATTAAAACTATATATCACGCCAATATACAATTTTGTTGTATTAACGTTAAATGTCAGTTTATTACCGTTAACCCTGTATAATGTTGAATTAATATGTTCAACAGTTATTTTTCCATTATTAGCAAAAATCGTAATATTAATTCCAGATGATGGAATTTTATAACTGTTATTCAGTAAAATGGATATGCTGTAATTTCCGGGGAGGAAATATGTGGTATTTCCAGAGTAAATATTTGCACCGGTATTTTCAAGGTTCTGAAAACTGGAGATAGAGTTATTTGGAACTGGGCCAAATAATGTGCCATTCCTTTCTATAAATTGTTTTGTGCTGTATGATAAGTTAAATGGCTTATATATTATTGGATTTCCAGAGTAATTAAGTTCAAGTGCTATTATGCCGCATCCCTCTGCAAAAATTCCATAAGAACCGCTGTTCATATAATCTGAAGCCAGATTGGCAAGTGAAATATTGTAACTATTTTTGATATAAGTCTGGCTATCATTGAAATTAGCTATGAGGTACTTAAAATGCTGACTTGGTGAAGATATGTTATTATATGGGAATGCCGTTGCGTTCATGTCCTTATAAAAAATGGGAAATATATTATTACCGGTAACCAGAGATGAATTCACATTTATATTTTCTTCTATGGCGTATATGATCTTGTTCCGGTTTCCTGTATGGCCATTGGATTCATTGATCATATTATGTATTCCTGAGGGCTCTATGGATAATGGAGATATTGGAGATATAATAATAAATGCAGCAATTGCAAATGTAGTAATGGCAATCATAGTATTTCTAAGGTTGCGGTACGCCCTTTTACTTTTCTTTTCCATGGAAGGCTTGATTTCCATCATTTTGGATATTCCAAATACACCTGCAATGAACACTATGGGAATAAACATCATGGAATACTGAAAACCCATAAAATAATAGGGTATATATGAGGATGTCATAGCGTATACAAGATATGGAATAGCTGGAAGTAACCCTATAATAAACCGGTAAAATGCAAAGTCAACTGCCATAAATGCGAGGAGAAGGAAAAGAAGTTTTATCTTGTAATTGGACAGAAGATATTTTATGAACATGTAAGGGTGAAATAATAGGATTACAAGAAGGCCGAATATGCTTTTGGTTGCAACACCAGATGCACCACTGACAAAAAGGGCAATATTCTGGCTATGTGCGATATCACCCTTGAGATACCCAGCTACCGTATAATACATTAACATTACAATTAGACCAGCAAGGAATAAATATGTGAGATTTTTTATTCTTATATGGGTTTCCTTCAAATAATACCGTGAAATTAGAACTTCCATTAACAATGTCATTGCAGCAATGAACACGAAAGATGAATGAAGGCTGACTATAAGGGCAAGGAATAATATATTTAATAGAATCCTTTTTTTGAGATAGAAATAAATCGATATAAAATAAAAAAACGGGAGAAAAATCATTAAATGGAAATCAAAATATATGGGGCTTTCAGTAAGGGGAGAAAGAAGAAATGCTATCGCAACTATGAATGCATAAAGTTGTGGGTTTTTCGCACTTTTAGGATATTTTTCCTTCATGTTTGAAAATATGTGAAGAGATATATAGTAAAGTGGAACTGAAGCAAAACTAATAAATACAGCCTGGATTACAAGAAGAGTGTAAGGGCTTGGATATATATAAAAGAATGGAACCAGCAGGAACATGAACGGTGAAAAGTGCTCTGCTAAATAACTCTCACCCAACAAACTTGTATAGAACAGTTGCCCGTGTATTGAAGAATAAAAAGCCTGGGAATATAATCCGAGATCCCAGGCATATGCATTTATTGTATAAGCTTTTAATATGGAATAAAATGAAAATAAAATAGCAAATAAGGCAGATATGAAAATAAGTATATTGCTGTATTTTATTGTTTTTCTATCCCCAAATACCCTCCCTTTTAGAATAGATAGCCATTTCCAATTCATTTAAATGAATAGTGTCTATTAATATATTTATTTTACCATATAATATGGTCAGTATAATAAATAGAAAGTTGCATAATTTCTTCGTTTGTATTCACCTTATATTATAATTTCTATCAGTGATAATATTTTTACTTATAAATCATGGTTTATGGCATTCTTTGCCCTCCATATGTATGCATTTCACCATAATTTTTTATGGTATCACATACCCAGAGTCTCTGATATCTTTCGTATTATAATATTTCAGCGTCCTTGATTTTAATACTGGTGCCATGGCATATTCATCCAGATAAATGATTCGAAAACGTGTAAGAGCTCCCGTTCTTATTTCTTTTCATATCGTCCAGTTCCTGTCCCAGAAAACCATCCCGAGATTCCGTATAAATGTACTATTTTTTGTCAGACTAAAGTAAAATATATTCTGGAACGGTTATCTGTTAAAAGATGAAACGCCATACGTACATTTAGTTAGTATTACTGCTTCACAAAACTTATATTCAATTTTATATTGAATTAATTATAAATGATGAAAAACAGGGAAAAATTGCTGATGTTGATAAAATGATAAGAAATCCTGTTATACACAGGTTTTCTATGCCTTTTTTATGTACGTAGTCTGACTGCTATTGAAGTATATTTATGCATAAGTTTTTATGCGGATTTTATATAACGTATTATTGAGTGGCATAACTGAATCTTTTAGTTCTGGCGTCACATTCCAATACTCGGCTGTGGCATCAATGTTCATATCGTCCAGTATCTTCTACTTTTTTATAGCTCATATTTTGCCGGTCAATATAGTCGGCTCAATATCGCTATTATATGCAATTATGAATATAATGGCAGTTGTATTTGTTTTTGGTCTATCTAACGGCATCCAGCACTACCTTTCATACCATCTTGTCAGGGAAAACCATTCTGCCATAATGAGACTGATGAGGCAGACAATTGCATTTTCAGTACTGCTGGCACTTGCAGCATTTATTTTCATGTTTCTTGCTTCTGGTAAGATTGCAATGCTTTTCTTCCATAGCAGTGCGTATACTCTTTCCATCAAACTTATAGGCATTGCAATAGCTGGATCAGTAATGATAAACGTCTTTGGTGCCATGCTTCTGGGATTAAACCAGTATAAAAAATATTCCCTTATTTATATATTCATTAATATTTTCACATATTTCTTTCCCCTTTCTATGCTTTTCCTAACTGGTCAATCCGTATATCTCATTGCAGGTCTGGCTTCAATCAACATATTAAGCGCAATGCTCTTCCTATTTTTTGTATACCGTATATATGGAAAGCTCAGCGGATTACAGACAAAGAGTGTAAAAGAACCTTACCATAATCTTATTTATTATTCAATACCTTTATTCTTCTCATCCATAATGGGGACAAGCGCAACCTATATTGACAGGATAGTTGTATCATATTTTATTAATCTCTCATTTCTGGGAATTTATAATTTTGCACTTATAATTGCATCTGCCGCAGCCTTTCTCGTAGCTCCTGTTTCAAATTTGCTTATACCCAAGCTCTCAACTTTCTTCTCACTGGATAACAAGGAAGGTTTTAGAAATAGCATAAGAATACTTTTAAACATAGTCTCTTTGATATACATTCCTGCAGCACTGGGTATAGCAGCCTTATCCAGAATATTATTATTTGAATTTGCAGGAAAAGCATATACAATGGCCTATTTGCCCCTTATTATAATAATGTTCGTGACATCTGTGTTTATTGGCACAACAGTGCTGGCATCAGGTATATCCAGTATAAGACGGACAAAGATCTTCATATATTCATCCGGCTTTGCGCTGGCATCAAATGTTGTCCTTTCAGTTATCCTGATTCCAAGATTCAATATAATAGGAGCAGCAGTAGCCTATTCCTCCATGAATGCAGTTAATTTTGCAATAGTCTATTATTATTCCCGGAAGTTCGGTGTAAATAATTATGATATTTCCAGAATAGTAAAAATATGGATTTCATCCTTAATAATGTTCGGCATAATATTCACAATACAGGGGTTGTTCCCATACACCATGATTAACATATTCATTTACATACTGGGAGGGCTTCTTATTTATCTGGCGGAAATTAAGATCTTCCATTTGATCAGCCAGGAGGAGATGGGATACATAATATCCGTGATACCTGACAGGTTTGGCACAATAAAATACCTTGCAAAAAGTCTTGCATATAATGAGAAGAAAGGAAATTATGACAGGCTCTTCAGATTCATAAAATAATTTAAACATATTATATATTGTGGTAAAATGGTGTTAGAATGAATAGAAATAATAATTACATCTCAGTTATTGTCTCTGCCTATGACAGGAAGAAATACCTCTTAGAAGCTCTAAAATCAGTTACGGACCAGTCGCTTCCCAGAGATAAATATGAAATCATCCTTGTAAAGAATTTCAATGATGAAACTATTGACAAATTCGCTGAACAGAACAATATACAAAATCTTTATAGTGAGGATAAACGGTTTTCCGGCAAAATTCTTGAAGCACTTAGTGTAGCGAACGGTGATATTATATGTTTCCTTGATGACGACGATGTGTTTTATCCAAACAAACTGAGTTATGTCCATCAAAAATTCTTAGACAATGAAAAACTTTGTTATATCCATAATAAATTCTCGGCAATTGATGAAAATGGAAGAACAATAGCATATTACAACGACAATCCAGATTTCAATATGTCCTCAATAAACATAAAAAAAGAAATTATAGATATAAAGTCGTTGACTAAAGTAACTAAGAGCATTGATACGCTAATGTACCTTTTCGCCCTTGAATCAGGAATGCCAATAGAACTGGACAGTGAAACACTCACATATTACCGTGTTTCAAGTGAAAGTGTAACACATGCATTCAATGATATTGATTCATTCAGAAAATTTTCCTATAATTCTCTGAATAATATTCTTAATTCTTATGTTCAGATGCTTTCAATTTTCCATTCACAGAAAGTTCAAAAAATTTTGAAACACAAAATAAGCTTTACTAAAATTAGGTTGTATCTTTTCGGTGGGAATAGAGTGAAATTAAGGGATTATCTGAATATCCTGGTTTCTCCTACACTTGAATCAAGAACGTATGAAATTAAGGTTGCTGTGGCATCTCTATTCATGAAAAAATATACAGTTGACAAATTATATAAAAATGAAAAAGCTAAGCAGAAATATGCATAACCCTAGACTATGGCCACTGGCGACACAGGTGATGCTGTGGCACCCATGAAGGATATAGGCGAGCATATGAATAGGAAATGGTATATCTTATCCTTTGCCATAGCTTGAAGGTTAAGGTTATCAATGATATGTATCCCTGCCTTTGCTATGAGATACTGGTGTACCGGCAATCTTGTTTTTGGATCCTCTGGGGGTACAACCTCCGATGATGGCGTATCACTACCAGTTACTGAAATTTTTATTTCATCCATGTACTTTGCTAGGCCGAAGCCTATTCCTGCAGCTGAGTCATAAAATTTATCGTATTCCTCGGGATCTGAAAACAACTTTGAGGCACCTGTATGGAAGAATATGGCATCACCGGGTTCTGGAACTATGTTATTATCTTTAAGAAACTTTTTGACCTCAATTGTCCCTATGGAATAACCGCCCTCAAGAATATCAACACCATTTGCGGCTGCTGAATCAATCATAATTCCTCTTGTTATAATTGGCCCTGCATTTTCTATCCCCAGTTTTTTATATCCTGTGTTTGTCAGTGAATCCTTCACGGATATATTGTTAAAAAATTTCCCGTTGTATGCCATATGGGAAAGGGCGTCAATATGGGTTCCAGTATGGTCACACATTTCTAGCCTCCCAATTGAAGGCCCGTATTTGTTTGAGTATTTTTCAGTAAAACCATTGTCATATGGGCGCAATAATAGGTTGAAGAAGTATGGACCGTGTGTTGGCCGGTCCGCCATTCCATTATATATAATATGGGACATAGGATAAACATTCCCTTTTTTTGGTATTCCAAGAGATTTTATAATTTTCTGTGGGTTTATAAGATTCAAGTTTCCTCTCTGGTCATCAGGTCCAAATGGGGATGATAGATCATTTTCTGTATTGTACAGTGCATCTGAATTTTTATTGTTATCCTTATTTCCATCATGGTTTTCCATATATATACATGTGCAATCCATATAAAATTATAACGCACATGAATCAATAAATTATGCTGTGGATATGAATATAATAATCAAGGCAATCCGGGTTTCTGACAGAATCCATGTTAATAATGCTCTCTAGGACATTACCTTCTATGATTCTTGTGACCGGAATCTCCATTTTCTTTCCATTCAATGTATATGGAACATCCCTGGCCTGTAGAATATAATCCGGTATATGCCTTGGAGACAAATCATTTCTTATCTTTTTCCTCACGGTTTCTATTATTTTTTCTTCCATAGTGAAATTGCCTTTAAGTACAACAAACAATGCAATCCTGTATACACCCTTTGAATCATTAAAGCCTATTACAAGAGAATCCCTTATAAACTCCAAACTTTCAATAGATGAATATATCTCACCTGTTCCTATTCTTATGCCATTTCTGTTCAGTACGGAATCGGATCTTCCATATATTATTATTCTACCATGGCTGTCTACGGATATGAAATCGCCGTGTCTCCATATGCCAGGATAAAAACTGTAATAAGTTTCATAATAACGTTTTTTTTCAGGGTCACTCCATAAAAATACAGGCATATTTGGCATAGGAGCCATTATTGCCAGTTCTCCCTTTTTATTTATTAGGGGCTTCCCATCCGGACTCAATGCTTCCACGTATGAGCCAAGCCCCCTGCACTGGATCATGCCACTGTATACAGGCAATGTGGGAGAGCCAAGGCAGATGGCTGAACAGAGGTCGGTTCCACCACTAAGTGAAGACAGCCACACATCATTTTTGATATTCCTGTAAACATATTCAAAGCCCTCAGGTGAAAGCGGGCTGCCAGTTGATCCTATAAATTCAAGCTCTTTTAGGTTATATTCATTATAAATATTCAGTGAGGTATGTGTGAGGGATTCAATATATGCTGCGCTTATACCCAGATGCGTAATTCTGTATTTGTCCGATAATTTCCATATTATTCCCAAATCAGGATATGACAGGCTTCCGTCATAGAGCACTATAGTTGAACCCATAATCAGTCCACTTACAAGGACATTCCACATCATCCAGCCTGTGGTTGTTGTCCATGTAAATATGCTTTTTTCCCCTATATTCATATGAAGTCCTAAAACCTTAAAGTGTTCCAGAATTATTCCACCATGACCGTGAACTATGGCTTTTGGCTTTCCTGTTGTTCCTGATGAATAAAGGATCCATAGTGGATGTGAGAAGCTTACATTTACTGGTTTATAATCATCCTTTGAATCCGGAATTGAGTCCATTCTAAGGAAGCCGTCCATGTTAATACTGCCAGTGGTGATTGCCACACTGACATCTGGAAGCGATTTTAAAATCTCTTTTGCATTTTCTGTCCGTTGAAAAACCTTTCCGTTGTATGAATACTCAGGCGACACAATAAACACCTTTGGGGATATCTGTGAAAATCTTTCAATGACTCCCTTAATCCCAAAGTCCGGGGAACAGGATGACCATATTGCACCAATAGATGCTGAGGCAAGAAATGCAATTATGGCCTCCGGTACATTTCCTATATAGGCACAGACCCGGTCTCCTATTCCAATACCGTTCCCATTAAGGTATTCAGCCAGGCCAGACACCCGGTGCCAGAGTTCACGATAGGATAAAGTTTTGGATCCACCTGATTCATTATGGGAAATTATTGCCACCTTGTCACTGTTTCTCCTGCTGTATACATAATTAGCATAATTCAGTAGAGATCCGGGAAACCACGATGTATCAACATTATTTTCAGATAGAACAGAGGAATAATTGCCGAGATTTACGTGGAAAAAATCTGCAATATATATCCAGAAGGTTTCGGAATTGTGAACAGACCAGCTCCACAACTCTTCGTAATTATTAATCCTGATATCAGCACGCCTTGCAGTATAATCCATAAATTTCTGCATATAAGATCCTCTGGCATATTCCTGTTCAGGTGTCCAGAGCAGTTGCTCGCCCTTATCCATAATTCTTCAATATAATTTTATATAAATAAATTCCTTTCTATGGTAAAGATCTATGCTAGAGATTAACACGCATATAAAATTAACGAAATTATTAAATATAATCATGTAAATATGTTTATATGTACACCAGTGATGAATTGTTTAAAAAAATAAACCATATAGAATTTTATGTTTCCAGTGCGAAAACCTGGTCATATTTTGTGGAAAAGGGACTGGGTCTTGGTCTCAGGGGATACTCTGGACTTGAAACTGGAAACCGGGAAAAATCATCTTTTTTACTGAACAGTGGAGATATAAACCTTGTTTTTACCAGCTCAATGAAAAAGGAATCGGAAATCAACGATTCTGTTAGTCTTCACGGAGATGGAGTCAGGGATATAGCACTTGAGGTAGAAGATATTGATTATACAAAAAAACATCTTGAAGCAAACAATGTAAAAGTTTCCTCAATAAAAGAGGAAAAGGATGAATATGGAAAAATAAGGAAAGCAGTTATGATGACATACGGTGACACACTTCACACGTTAATAGAGAAAGGCGATTATAAGGGTTTTCTTCCAGGATACAGGGATGAACAAGCAGATTCAGAGGATACAGGCATATACAGGGTAGACCACGTTGTTGGAAATGTTTATGAGGGAGAAATGGACCAGTGGGTTAACTATTATATAAAAAATATGAATTTCAGCCAGCTTATAACATTTGATGACAAGATGATCAGAACTGATTATTCTGCACTGCGGTCGAAGGTTGTGAAATACAATGACAGTATAGTTTTTCCAATAAATGAACCTGCAAAGGGGTTAAAAAAATCCCAGATACAGGAATATCTGGATTACTACAATTCTCAGGGTGTCCAGCATATAGCACTGAAAACCGATAATATAATAGAAACTGTTTCAAAGATGAAGGAAAATGGAATACAGTTCCTTGAAACTCCCAAGTCATACTATGACACTCTGACAGAAAGAGTAGGAAATGTGGATGAAGATATAGACAGATTACGTGAACTCAATATACTGGTAGACCGTGATGAGGACGGATATCTTCTACAGATATTCACAAAACCCCTTACGGACAGGCCAACCTTATTCTTTGAGGTCATAGAAAGGAAGGGTGCCAAATCCTTTGGGGCGGGGAATTTTAAAGCGCTCTTTGAATCAATTGAAAGGGAACAGGCTCTGAGGGGAAATCTATGAAAATTTGCCTCATAGAACATTCTGGAAGTTACCGTTACTGTATATACAGTAATGGAAAATACTATGAGATGGCACCAATGCTTGAATTGCAGGAAAGTGATCTGGAAAAGGATTTTTATTCCCTTTATGGTAAAATTATAAATCTAAAACCAGATGAAAGATATTCCATAGAACCTGAAAATCCGAAATACGGCGTACCCATTCCAAATATGCGGTCAGTCAGAGATTTTTATGCCTTTGAGGATCACGTTAAAAATGCAAGAAAAAATAAAGGACTGCAAATGATAAAAGAATGGTATGATTTTCCTGTATTCTATTTTTCATGTACTCCAAATGTATATCCATCGGGGCATGACATAAAATACCCTGAAAAAACGAGGGCTTTTGACTATGAAATGGAGGTTGCTGCTGTGATAGGCAGGAAAATAATTGACTGCCATGAAAACTGCATGGAATCTGTATTCGGATTTTTGATTATGAACGACTGGAGTCTCAGAGATATCCAGAAAGAGGAAATGAAGGTAATGCTTGGCCCGGCAAAGGGGAAGGATTATGCCACATCATTTGGACCATTTCTGGTCACGAGGGATGAAATCACGAAGGATTCAAAAAATGGAAAAATCAATATAGAATTAAAAGGATATGTCAATGGAAAGCTGTATTCACAGAATAATTTAAAAAACATCTATTTCGACTTTAATGAACTGCTTGAACGGGCTTCAGACTCGGTACCACTACTTCCCGGTGATGTAATTGGAAGCGGAACATTTGGTACTGGATGCATACTGGAACTTGGCCCAGAAAAATACGGCTGGCTCAAGGCCGGTGATGAGGTAAGGCTGGAATCTAAACAGCTCGGTAATCTTGTAAACAGGGTGGTGTAAATGGTTTATTATGTAAAGAGGGGAAAGGTGCCTGAACAACGCCATACCTATGATATGAGGTCACATATTCCCAAAGAGGAACTGTTCGGATTGAATGCTTTTGATGGAAAATATTCTTTACTGTACCACAGGTATGACCCTGCAGAGGTGGAAAACACATCTGTGGAATACAGGGAAAAACTGTCCGCCGTGGATTTGATAGAGCACAGGCACCTTAAGACAGGGTCTCTTGGCAAACTTGACAATTTTTATACAGGTAGGCAAATACTATTTTTCAATGATACAACAACCACAGGGATAATTGACACCGATGCAACACCAGATGAGTATTTCAGAAATGCCCTATGTGATGAGGTATTTTATGTGCAGTCCGGTAAAGGTTCCATAGAATCACCCTTTGGCACTCTCAGATTCAGGCAGGGTGACTTTATATACATTCCAAAGGGAACAACTTACCGTGCTATGATTAATGAAAGGTCCTTTTTCTTTTTCACTATTTCAATGGATAATATTGACATTCCTGGGAATTATATGAACCCTTATGGGCAGATAAAAGAGGGTATGCCATATTACACCAGGGATATTGAAATACCAGAATTTAATGAAATCAATGATGGTGAAGGGGAGTACCATATAATGGTGGATTATGGAAACTACTACCTGAAGATGACAAGAAAATATCCAGTAAATGATCTGGAGGGCTATGACGGGTATCTCTATCCCTTCACGATAAATATAGATAAATTCGCCCCAGTAGTCGGAAAACTGCACATGCCACCACCGGTACACACTGTATTTGAATCAAAACATTTTATGATAGGTGCTTTTCTGCCAAGGTTATTCGATTACCACGAGCGGGCAATTCCAGTACCATATTACCATAATAACATTGATTCAGATGAGCTTATTTTCTATTCCTCTGGCAATTTTATGAGCAGAAAGGGTATTGGTGAGAAATCAATAACAATGCATGTACACGGCATGATACATGGACCGCAGCCAGGTGTTGTGGAAAAGAGCATCGGGGCAAAGAAAACGGACGAGGTTGCAATTATGGTGGAATCATATAAATGGCTTTTGCCTACTGAAAAGGCCGAATCAATAAAAGACAAAAATTATCAGTTTTCCTGGAAATCAGAGTGGGATTAACATCTAAAAAATTTTTTATTATTCTATTTAGAAAACTTATTTTTTCTCAAACAATCCGAGCCAGAATTTTTCTTCCAGATCAAGAATTCCCTTCGCACTATCTATGAATTTATCCTTCTGGTCATTACTATGCACTCCTATAACATTCTCCATGGCATCCTCATGTGTTGACTCTAATTCCCTGTGAAATGTAAAATAAAGCATGTCCATGTCCTTATATTTCCGTTCCTTTATTATTTTTAATCCGGGCAATAATTTATCCCACATTGGTATAGCCATATTTTCCAGGGCAAATTCTGCACCTAATGCATTTGCGTGGTCTGATGAGAAATATTTTCTCATGCCGTCAAGCCAGGCTTTAGTGGTTGGAAGTTGTTCCCTTTTTACCAGTTCCTCGGGCTTTAGTCCTATGGATCTTAAATATCTCCTGTAAAGCAGCTCATGTCTCTTTCCGGAATCTCCGCTTCCCAGCTCAGATACTAGGATCCCTGTGAGTTCATAGGCGTCATCTTCATTTTCAGTGCTCACCAACAACTGTGCCAGAATTTCTGGCCATTCCCTCGTGAAATGATAAAACTCAATGGAAAATCGCCTAAATTCCTCATCGGTTATATCTCCTCTGGAAAATCTGTTAATAAAATCATTGTTCGTTGCTGGATGACTCTTCACTACTTTTTTTATTTCTCCATAAAAATCCGATTGCTGCATATATTATTTAATAATTAACTATATATAACGTTTTTGAAACTACCATATAGACAATCTTAATTATATAATTTATTGTATTTCTTGCAATAGTGTTTTTTTGTATTAATATATACTGTTAATTTGAATCAGATAGGTTATACAGGTTCGACTGAAAACTAAAGAGCTTGACTTTATTACCCTTTGAAGCAGTGCATTGAAATTTTAAAAATCTTTAAACTTTTCTTCGATCCATCTTTAAGTCAATCTAAAGATGTCAATATTGGCATTTGAAAATTAGTGTCTGTCTATTTCATTATACGCCTTTTTGTATACCTCTCCTCTAATTTCTTTTATCGGAATATCTTTTAAGCTTTCTCCAATTTTAATTAAATCTTCAACCGGATTATCTGGCATACTGTATAGAACAATTCTATCTTTATATGGTACAATAAAAAATTTCTTTCCATATTTTCTGCGTATTTTCTTTGGGATATATATTTTCCCAGTTTTTTCCATTTTTAGTATTGAATGTACCATATATTGTTATTATTTACATAGCTAATAATTTTTCTGTATAAAAGGTGACAACTGTGAATATTTTGAAAGGAAGAAACAATTCAAAGCGGGGAAAAATAATCCAGGAACGCATATAAAAACCCCATAGACCTATTAATGAACATGTAGAGAATACTTCTTAAAGGGGAAATACATAGAACCTACATATTCCATAGAATTGGCAAACTGCCTGGTATATTGAGAAATAATGTTCGGGATAATCAAGCATTATATGCTGAAAATATTTATTAATAAATAAATGTTATCCAATTATGCTTAGTGTAAAATCAGTCAAAAAATATATAAACCCAATTATTAATTTACTTTTCATTTATTTGGCAGTATTAGTAGCGATATCAACAATTATTATTGTAATGGAAATACATGTCTTGATAATTTTATATGGAAAAACACCGGGAATATTGGGGTTTATGTTTTTTATCTCAATGCTTGCCTGGATTGAATCGATATATATGGCTTTTAATATAGGCAACATATATTTAATTTTAGAATCACGAAATTATGATAATATAAAAAGTCAAATGTATTATTATTCAAGTGTTACAATATTTTTATTAATATTTACAACAATAGGTTTTTTTATCTCACTTGCAAGTTTTATAGCTTCTTCATCCACAACAAATCCCTTCAACCTGAATGCAATCATAAAAACATTTTCTATTTATGTGCTCATATTATTTGGTTTGCTTTTGATGCCATTAATACTAAGAAAAATATTGGATAAAAAAATAGAAAAATTATTAATGGAATAATCTTCAACATAGGCTATTTTGGATAATATATTATATTTTTATTCTTTGTATAGCAATGGAGCATAAACATGTATATTTTATGTTCACGATTCAGTCTAGTAGTCTAGTTTTTCATTTTTTCTTTAGTAATCTTTAAAGAAGATTTTTTTTCTTTTCTTCAGATATCATGGAAGTGACAGTATATAATGCTTTCCTACAGAAGCATTACCAATATTTGAACTTGATACTTTATGATAAAAATTTAAAAATTAATATTATTTAGAACATTTTAAAAATTATGTCATGGGCGAGTTATGAAAAAATTTAATTAATTTATTATTTGATGGATAAATGGCCATTTCCTTATGGATCTTAGTAATTTGAAAAAGATTCTGTGAATGTAATACATGGGGCAAAATCTGGTATGAAGAAAGGGAATATGGAAACTGGATGGTAACTGTTCATATTTTGAAAGGAAGAAATAATTCAAAGCATGTAAGAATGAAGCCGGAACGCATATAAATAATCCATAGATCTTTTAATTAACAGGTAGAGAATACTTGTTAAAGGGGAAATACATAGAACCTACATATTCCATAGAATTGGCAAACTGCCTGGTATATTGAAAAATGCAGCAGTGTATAATCAAGTATTAATAGGAATTTGAATTATAAAATAATGGAAGATCATAAAATAGAGGATTTACTGGCATTAAAAAACATTGAAAAGGTTATAGTTGACAGTACAGGAAATAAAGTTGCAGCACTTGCAACTTGTATTTACAGGGAGTATAAGAAAAAAGAATTCCATAAATATATTTACATATACAAAGAGGATTTTACCTTAGACCACATAATAGAGGGAATGGATATCGTGTCAATTGATTTTTCCAATGATGGAAGGCTCCTTTATACAGATAAAAAAGGGTTGCACATAACAGGAACCGGTGAGTCAGAGATTAACATTAGCGTTACGGGCAACATCCAGCAAGCAATGTGGATGAATGAAAAAATACTTTTCACTGCCAAAGTAAGCGAGAAAAAGGGGCCTGATGATGCCTATTTCTTCGAAGAAAATGAACCATTAAGTGAACTCTATATACTAGATTTGGCCGGAAGCATCAGGAAAATAACCAAAAATATTCATATATGGGAATTTGACACAGACGGAGAAAACATATACGCAGTAACATCAGAGAAACCAATGGAAAGCTGCTGGTACAGGTCTAAAATTTCAAGGATAAATCTGGATGGTAAAATTGAAATGGTTTATGATCCGGATTTCCGTGAACTTGGAAAGATAAAAGTCCATAAAAACAGAGTGGCTTTCCTTGAATCCATAATGAGTGACAGAGGCGTAATATCCGGAGATATTATAGTAATAGAAAATGGGAAGGTAAAGAATATCACAGAGGGTTCTGATTCTACATATTCCCATATAGAGTTTTCTGGAGATTCTATGTATGCACTTGAAAACAAACAAGGTACATTTACTATAAGGAACCTTGATACGGAGAGCGAAATATGGAAAGGGGCAGGAATTATATTTCCAGCATTTGCACCTGCATTCTCAACCAATGGCAATGTTTTTGTTTTTGCATATTCCAGTGAGAAAGAAGTAGCAGAAGTTGTTAAAATTGAATCGGGCAAAAAAATAAAATCTTCAATTAATGGGGAACTGCAAAAACTGAAGGTTTACCCTTCAGAGACGGTTCAATGGAAATCCACAGACGGCAAAGAAATCTATGGTTTTTTTAGGGCAGAAAGTCCGGATAATCCGCTGGTGGTTTACATACATGGAGGTCCCACATCATTCTCATATCCGGCATTTATAGACAGAACTACCATGTACCTTGGAGCCGGGTTCTCTCTTTTTTTACCCAATTACAGGGGAAGCGTAGGAATGGGAAGGAAATATGCAGAATCTAACAGAGGTGATATGGGAGGAATGGACTTCGAGGATGTGATAACAGGTATAAATTATCTAAAGCAAGAGGGAAAGATAAAAACGGACAGAATATACATAACAGGGGGTTCCTACGGTGGTTATATGTCTGCACTTGCCATAATGAAATCCGATCTATTCAAGGCATCAGTATCACTTTTTGGAATTTCTGACTGGATCAGCTTTCATGGAGTGTCAAATCTCTATAACTGGGACAGGATTCATATGGACCAGAATCCCTATGACTTCCAAAAATATGATAAATTCTCTGCAATAAGAATGAAGCATGATGTCAAAACACCAATACTCCTAATGCATGGAATGGAAGACCCATATGTTCCTATTGGCCAATATTATGAATTCTACAGATTCCTGAAAGAAAACGGAAAAAATGCAAGATTGCTAATTTATCCCAGGGAAGGGCACGGCTTTACTGAGAAAGACCATATGATAAGGCAGTACAGGGAAACTATTGACTTCTTCAATAGGTACAGATAAATTAATTATCTTTTTATTCTAAGAGCCAAATATTGCCTTTACATTATTCAACGTTTTGGTGAAATCAATCCACTGCATATTTTCTACTATATATTTGAGTTCAGGAGAATTAAGATATATATAATAGGGGATCATAGTAAATTCGACTGCGTTAAGTCTATGCACCAGGTTCTTCATTTCACTGTAATGCATCATGAATTTATCATGGTTTCCACTCATTAGGTATAGCAGGCAGTAGGATCCATGGGCATAAAGCATTCCTCCGGGATATTTTATTCCTTCCTGTGTTGAGAGTGCCATGTCTGAGTACTTTAAACTGCTGGAAAAATCTCCATTCATGGAGCATGCTATGGACATGGCAGCATAAGTTTTGCCGTATTCCACTGGAGCATTGAGGTTCTTATTTATTTCAAGGGATTTATTGCCATATTCAATGGCTTTCTCGGGTTGTATCCAGCAATATGATTCTGCAAGGTTGTTGTATATTTTTCCCTGCAGGCCAAGAATATTTAGTGTTCTGGCCAGTTCTAATGAATTAAAATATTTTCCAATAGCTTCTTCAAGCATGAAATTAAATCTATAAATATGGCCTTCTATCCGGAGCAACTCTGCATAAATACCAGAATCCATGTTCGTTTCCCCTGATGCAGATTCCAGAATTTTCATAGAATCTCTAAATCTACCGGACAGGAACGTAAGGTCTCCGATCTGTATCTGGGATTTAAGATAAAGCTCATTGCCGCTACCATTTTTATATTTTGAGGATATGTCATGGAAGAGGTCTCTGGCATCAGAAAATCTTCCCATCACCCGCAGTACATCGGCCTTGTAATATGAAATATAGTCGCTGTAACGGCCAAATAATCCATCTTCTATTTGAATATTCATCAGTAAATCGCTGCTCTTCTGTAGCATCCCAGTTTTTCTGAGATAGGCAGCATAAAGGAACTGTATTCTCTGATCATCTGGATGTGCATTCATAATCCTGCCTGAAATATTCCCCACAACGTTCCAGTAACCACCATCAATAAGGAATATAGAAAGTTCAAGGAATTTCTCTCCCATGTCAATGTTCTGGAGAGGCATATAAAGAAGAAGATTCATGATATTAGGGTAGAATAACAACATTGAATCAAAGGGAATACTTTTTTTATTGTCATTAAGGTATCTTATCATCCCTGAAAATATGCGGTCCATTACTGCAATTTTACTCTTGCTTAATGGATTGTTTATTACATAATCATAAAAATTGTCGTGTATTTTGTATATACCTTCGGTGTTTTCAACACGCAGAACAAATGAATGGTCTGTTATCTCCTCAAAATTTGACAGGGCAAATGGTATGTTCAGTTTCTTGACCAAGACTTCAAAAATATTAAAGTCAAAAAAGTGTATATAGGACAGTGCCGTGAAGAGAGTCCGTTCATCACTGGAGAGATGTGATAGAAATCTCGGTATTATTTCACTGGTTGGCATAATAAAATCATATCCAGAAATACCAATTTCCTTATTTCTTAAATAAATCTCAACACACAGGTCAAGGTATAAGGGAAGACCTTTGCTTGACTCTATTATTGACTTTCTTATAGCCTCATCTTCTACCGGAACAGATTTCAGGAAATAATCTGAGTCATCATAGCTGAGATAGTCAAGTATATGCTGGTCCAGTATTTCATTCCATGATGGGTCTTCCTGCTCCCATTTTATATATTCCCTGCTTCCAATTATGAATAGTGTTCTGTCTGCGGAGAGTACCATCTCCTGTATGAATTCATCCGGAATACTGTTTAAGGATGCAAAATCCTGTCTTTTGTATACTGACTCGTAGGAATCCAGGAATATGGCAAAAATTGAATTTTTATTATGAGATGCTATGGAAATATCTATTCCTAGAAGATGGGACAACCTGTCGGATATTTCCTTTGGGTTTCTGGCACATGCATCAACTGCATCTATCTCATCATGATATTCTTTAAACTGTTTAGAAGATCTTTCCCTCAACATTATGGCAATCTTATCCACAAGAGCAACAGGAATATGTACTGCTTCAAGAATATCCCCAATTATATCCCACATAACACTGTTTTTCGGTATGAATTCCCTGATCTGGTCAGTTGTTTTTCCTATTAAGGAGAGATATTTAACCATGCCATAGTCAAAAAGAACACATGGAAATTTTATCTGTTTCCGCAGGCCTAGCAAAACGGCCGCCGGGGAATTGTATTCGTGTATATCCATACCAGCAAACAGGACGTTTATGGTCAGGCCGCCTGGGATTCTCTTTCTTCTGTCTACCGTTGCCATTAATTCGGATATTAATCTCGTCTTGCCAATACCACCCACGCCATAATAAACTATGGCCTTGCGACCAATTTTTCCATCTCCTATTGCATCGAGCCACTGGTTGAATACCTTAAATGGCTCTATTCGGTCTGTGAATTTTTTTATTGCATTCTCAGTTTTTCTGGAGAATCTGCTTTCAGGCATCTGAATCACCATTATCCAGTGAACCATACATGGTACTGTACACCATTTTTCCAAATTCCTCATTTCCGCGTGCTGCAGACAATGACTCATATACTGAATCAACTAGCCCGGTGTAATGTGCAAGTAGCCGATTTTCCCTTATTGATGAAAACAACAATTCATTCGTGTCTCCATCTGTAAGTGTAGCTGTAAGTTCTGAGTGGTTCAGGCGTATTCTAGAGTTTGTTTCGGGGAACAAGAAATCTGTAAATTTTAAAGAGATGTTTGAAGCCCAGTTGATGACAGCGTATCCAAAGCCCACACTGTTATTTGTATCTGCAAATCCCATTGAGGCAGTGGAGAAAATGTCAGAATATTTGCCAGCATAACTGTCACCGAATGATAATGAATCTATCCATATATCTGGGAATATGGAGTACAGAAGGCTCAGGATGTTTGATCCACTATCTACCCAGCTGCCCAGAAGGCTGTAGGCATTATTTTTGAGCTTGCCACCGGTAAAGTATGGATCAGAAAAATATGAATAAAAACTCCCTATCCTTCCGAGCCTGTCATAGAGTGCCGGTAGTGATGACCTGAACCATGCTATCTCAGGTGAATATACAAAATGGAATGCATTATAGATTAAGGCGTGGGAATCATCACCCTTCCTGAGCAAGTTATTATATTCTGTCATATTCAAAACTGATGGCTTCTCTACAACTATGTTCTTACCGGCGGAGAGAATCTCCATTGCGGTCCTGTAATGGTCATGTGTTGGTGTACATATGATGTATGCATCTATTTGACGATTTTCAAGGAGATTTACCAAATTATTATACATCTTATACCCGGTAATTTTTGAACCGGCTATCCCATTATCATATATTCCGGCAATATTTATCCTGCTGTCCTGTGATATTGCTTTTTCCCAGTACTGTGCAATATACCCATATCCCACAAATGCAACATTTACCAAATTATAGTCATTGTTTTTAATTGCCATTGAAATCAGATTCCCCGGGATAATATATCCCTTCAAAAATATAAAGGTTGGACATTTATAAATATTTGTATTGCTACGAGTCCTTTTTAGATTTGAAAAATAGGTAAGGACATATGCAAAAAGGTTATAACTTATAAAGTGTTAATTATATCATGATTAGCACTAACAAATATAATAAGATCAGTGTATATATCAGAAAAGACGAAAAGGCGGTAATAGAGGAAAAGGCATTAAAGGAAGGAGTGTCTATCTCCCGATACCTTGTACTGGCTGCACTTCATAATAACCTGAATTTTTCAAAATCTGAATAAACTAAAAATAACTATTTTTTCCCTTTTTTTATCTATTACAAATTAATTTTATAATACAATTTGCAATAATCTACCAGGTTTGATGATAATGAAGAATGGAAAAAAGATTAACAATGAAGAATACAAGGAAAAAGAGGAATTTTTAAATAAATCTAAACTCAAAGAACGAGGATGGACAGAAAGCATGATAAAAAAAATTCTTGAACACCCAGATCGAAAAGTACCCAATCCAATATATAAATCTGCTTCTCCCATGATGCTTTACAGTATGGCGAGGATTAAAAAAGCTGAACTGTCTGAAGATTTTCAAATTTATAAGAAAAAAGCTGAAAAACGTTCCAGAACAATGAAAGAGATAAGTGCCTCAAAGAAAGAAAAGCTACTTTCCCAAATAGATTTAATGGAGTTCAAAATAAGGGTCATTTCTATGGATGCTCTATTGAATAACGCTGTAAGGAATTATAATGATTTCCACGAATCAAAGTCCATAGAGTTCGAAAAATATGATTTTATCCCAATTTCAAAAAACTCTGAGAGGGAGTTTCTAGAAAGGATAATGGTTAATTATGTCAGGCACAAGCTAACCAGGTATGATAGCCACCTGGAAATTCTTGCTGGGAAAATTGGAGTTCATGAAGCCGTGTTAAAAATAAAATGCAGGATTTTAGACGAAATATCAAAATCATATCCCGAACTGGAACCAGAATGTAATAACCAGAAACAAAACGCAGTTTAACAATTTAACGAGCTATTTGGCAAATAATATATTTACATCCATAAATTTCCACAATTTAACCCAGAGGCTTCCATTAATTTGTCATAGGTCTTGATTTTTATACCTAAATATGTTAAGGCCTCATTCAATGTTATTTCACCCTTTTCATAATTTTCATTAACAATATTGATAAATTTATTTCCATATTCTGTCTTTATGTTTACGATATAATTCCCGCCCGATGATGTTGTATTTTTAATTTGTTCCTTCTTTTTAATAAATTTATCATATTCAGTTTCATAACTTTGTATATAATTTAATTTATATAATCTATAAAAAATCATTGAATACGTGACTTTACATCTATCTAAAATAATATTACTGGAAACATAGAGTTTTACAAGTTTTTTTCACTCTCATAGTGTGGGTACACAATATTATATTTATTACTAATACTGCTTTCTTCTGTGATATTCATATCCGTTATACTATTTACAATCCAAATGTTTATTAATGTGGGTACACTACTTATACTATGCCATATTACACATTCAAGCGTTCCGGAAAGAATCGCTACCTTGTTCTGAGGTGGAAGAAACGTATTGACGGTATACCAACAGTTGTGAAAGAAGTAAGTGTGGGTACAGCTGCAAACCTTGCAGAGATTCTTGAGAATGGGATCAATGATATTGTACTGAAAAGCTATACTGCAGGTTCTACACTATCTGTACTGTACATGGACAAGAAAATTGGTCTCAGAGATACTGTGAACCGCATCATAGGCCATAAGGGAAATGGTATGTCACCTGGTGATTATATGCTTCTATTCGTAATGAACCGTTTATCAGATCCATGCTCAAAGAACAGTATGGAAAAGTGGATGAACAGGGATTATGCATCCATAATATTTCCAAAGGCAAGTTCACAGGATTTCTGGAATGTGATGGATAGATTCTCTGATAAGGACATGAAAGATATACAGGACAGCATAAGGGATAAGGTCATGGGAATGGGCTATGATTTCAGTAATATATTCTTTGATGCATCAAATATGTACACATTCATGGAGGAGAATGATATGGCAAAGAAAGGGCATAATAAGAAGCATCGTTATGACCTTAACCAGGTATCATACTACATTGCCTCAAGTTATGATTATATTCCACTGTACTTTGAATCATATGCAGGGAATATACATGATTCAAAAACATTTGAATCTATAATAGGGAACATACCTGTTAATTCGACACTGATCTTTGACCGTGGATACAATTCAAAGAACAATATTGACCTCATAAGTGACAGGAAATACATAGGTGCACTGAAACAGTCAGATCACCATGATATTATGGAACTTGATGTTGGGAAGGATTCACACATTGAACTTATAAGGAATGTATATGGCAAGGATCATAGAATTATTCTGTACCATTCACAGTCACTTGAGAAGAGGAAGAGATTAAAGTTCATGAAACGGATAGAGAANNCCATCACTTGAGATAAACCAGGAAAGGATGGATCAACGCCTATCCATGATGGGAAAGAATGCAGTATTCACAGACATCATGGACATGGATGCTGAAAGCATAATAGATCTGTATAAGAAGAGAAACAGAGTAGAGCACTGTTTCCGTACCATTAATACAGTTGATATGGCATTTCCACTCTATCACTGGACTCCTCAGAAGATAAGGGTGCATATGTTCTTCTCACTCATGGCATACCTGTTTCTTGCACTCATATACAATGAAATTCATTCACATAATGAATCTGTATCACTTATATCCACAGTAGGATACCTGAAGGACATAAATCTCAATTATGCAATAAGNNGATTAGTGCACCCACGCCATAGCATTTGGAAAACATTGAAAAATGGTACTCCTAGGTCAATAAAAAGAAAATGGATGTAAAGTCACGTGAATAACTTAATTTATATCTATTTGAAATAGAAGTTACAATTTTGTCAATATTATAAAATTTATCAACATATTGTTGTATTCTGTCATCACTTATTAAAAAATAGGATGCAAAATTATTGCACCACTTCTCTATTTTATCACTGCTGCTGTAATTACTATCCTCATCTAATTCGTTAATTCCCAGTAGTATATGTGCATACTCATGGAATAATGTAAATATTCTAGAAGTGGGGTCATCTCTAGAATTCAATACAATAATATATGGGTTCTTATCTATTAACGATAATCCTCTTATATCCTCAAATGGGAATTGCATTACCAATATATTGTTGTCCTCTACTTGAGTTCTAAATTTACGTAATACATCATATTTAGTTTTGCTTTGTAATTGATTATCAAGATCGAAAAATTTCTTTCTTTCATTTTCAGCTATTTCTTTTGGGTTAGTCTTAATGGAATATCGCTCTATATTAGCCTCTTTTCGCAGATTTAAATTATTATAAAGATTATAAACAACATCTTGTAAAAATGTAATACGCTTTATCATCAACAATGTATCGTAGGATTTTTGGTCTGTGTTATTATATGTCCTGAAAACACGCATTGGTTCCTCGTTCGGTGGTTTATCTGATAAAAATATTAATGGACTAACTCTAACATTTTTTGCCAGTTTTTGTAACTGAATGTATGTAGGCTTATCCAAGTTATTGATCCATTTATCAAAAATGTTTTTAGTAATTCCGATTTTTTTTATAATTACTTCCTCTGGCATGTTTATATTTTTTATTGACCATTTAATTATTTCGGGATTAACATTTACCTTAAAGGTTCTCATTAAAAACATATAATAAAAATATATTTAAACGATTGCTATTAAATTAATCTGTTGCATAATCTTCCGTATTATATTTTCTTTAAGTTATAATTTCGATCAGTTATTACTTTCATATTTCGATATAATCCTCCTATATACATCCTCATACGACACCCCTGCCATACGTATTTTATTGACTTTACAGGTACTTCAATATAACCTCCATTATATATATAAAATATAAAAAAGCCTTCTCAGAATCCTACCGGTCTTTCAAGCCTCTTTTACCGATTTTATTCCTTTCTAAGGCACACATTTCCGACTTTTCCATGGAAATGTAATAATCTTAGCAATTAACAATAAGGGAAGGATTATCACTAAAAACAATAGAGATAAAGTATCCGCGATTGACTGATCAGAAATATTGTAATAAATTTTATATATATTTTCACGTTATTCCTTTATGTCGAAGATACAAAATTATAACGATGCCGAAAATGAGGCTAAAACATGGTTAAATGATAAATATCCAAAGAATCTTGGTGCCAAATTCACTAAAATATGGAAGGAAGATGAAACTACATGGAGTATCACTGGAACTGTTTTAATTAAAATAGGTATGATGAAAAAAGCAAGAAAGACCTTTAAATTACAGTTAGGTTCAGAAAGTGGAGAAATAATAGGGTATAGTGACTATTAATTTGCCATAATTGCAAAAATAACTCCCAATATTTTTTTTATCGGATCATCTCCTGACAGCTGGGATAATTTCCCAGTGACAATAAAGGCTATTTAGAAGACCACTGAAGGATAAAAGCCTGAACATGTTATAGGGAAAAATCAACGTAAATATGTATTACCCTGATAAATTCTTATGTTATGGAACACCGTTCGAGCTCTTCAACCATATGGAAGTTAAGCAAAAATTTTATATGGTATTATTATTTAATTATATAATGGAAACTGAACAGGAAATAAAATTACAATCTTTTAGAAAATTAAAACTTGCAGCTCTTCTTAATATTATTACCATTATCCTTGTTGTAATCTTCACTATTCTTGCTTTTTATGTCTTTATATCCATGGCCATGAATGCCGTAGCAAATAATATATCTCCCGGTTCAACCGGCAGTTACATTTTCAAGAGGATAACATCTGACCACTATTACATTATATTGTTTTCTTCAATTTATGCGTTTTTTGCAATTACAGGTGTGTATTCAGTTTATCTGTATTCGAGATCAATTCTCCTTTTATCATCATTTAATAAGAATTTAAATGGACCAGCAAAGTTTTCAAAATATTTATACCTGATTATTATCGTGGCATACCTATCTGAAATTTTATATGTTTATTTTGAATTCTTTTCAGTACCTAATATACCAGTTTTTATACTTTATATTTCACTGGTCATCGTGGAATTTTTTCTTATAATATACCTCTTTATTGGAATCTATAGGATCGGTGTGATTTATAATAGCAGTTCAATTAGACTCGGTTCAATATTTTATTTTATACCATTTCTGGATCTTGCAGCACCTTTTCTTTTGTATTCTGGAAGCAAGAAACTGATATTTGAAAATGAAGAAATAGATGATAATGTATTGAAATCTTAATTTTTAAGCCTGTACATCTCTATTCTTGATTTTACAAATTTTTCCGTCTCTTTATTCACAAAGTAGACAAAAACTCCATATCTTGCCCTTGTGAGAAGAATTCTGTATATATTTTTAACATGCTCTGTGAACTTTGCCTTTCCACGCCTAATTACCGGGTCTTTAGAATTCTCAGGTTTTCCAGTCCATTCATTTATGGTGCAATCATACACTAAATCGTTTCCCCATATAAGAAATATATAATCGAATTCAAAACCCTGGATGGTGTAAATGCTTCCAACCTGATCTGAACATCTTGGATCCAATGGCCACAGGTTCCAGGGAGGAGTATCGGGCTTTTTAGTAAATTTAATTTTAGCAAAATCCTTCAGTTCCCAGGTAGCCTTGAAATCACCTATAACAATATCATTTTTCAATGTTCCATCCTCGTTTGGGTCACTCCATGGCCAGCAGAATCCAGCTACCATTCTTGCAGAATTTTCACTTTTTGAATTCAATTGATTCATTTTGTTTCTTAGAATAAAAGGCGAATCCACGATGGTGAATTTCATTTTCTCATTCTTAGTCAGGAATTCGTTGCCAGTATCATTTATATTGAGCAATGACTCGACCCAGTTTAAATATCCGTCTGAACCGCTGCATCTGAACTGGGTCTTTAATGAAAATGTATAAACATCGGCATTAAACTTGTCCGCCGTATCTTTTATCAGGTCTATGCTTCCTATTTCTTCAGGTCTCACTACCTGGTATTCATCAATGAAAAATACCGATACTTTTGCCACATTAATCAGCTCTTCAATCTGTGGTAAAGTGCTTCTTCTATCGACTTTTGTGAATCTGTTATTACTGGATTTCCTTATTCTATGGGCTTCATCAGCAATCAGTACATCTACATCGTTTGCCATGGTGTTTGCGAAGGAATTGAAGTACAAAAATAAATTTCTTGCACTTTTTATTTTATCTGAACTTACTATTTTCTGCAATGATGATGTGAATGATTTTGAACCGGTTGCGTGATATACTCTTAATCCATTTGATAACAGCTCTGCCATAGCATTTAAAGCTATAACGGATTTGCCTGTGCCAGGACCACCCGACACAATGATCACTGACTTTTTATTGGAACGTGATGCTTTTTTTGCCCTATCAATAATAGTATTATTTGCAAGTATCTGGTCATCAATTAATGAAAACACCTTCTGATTCCTCAATATATCAGAAGTGAAATCAATCAGTTTTTTTGATGGTTTTATGTCGCTGGTTATAAAATCATTATAAATTTGAAAGCCGCCTCCATTTGATAGCTTATCTTTCAGGTAGTTACCAAATTTCATAAAATCTCCCTTAGTAAATAAAGGAAATTTTGTTAGCACATTATTAAATGAGTTGTTTAGGAGTGCAGCATTTGGTGATGCTGAGTAATTGTGGCAGTATGCACATCCGTACAATTTATAATCATCTGAATTGAACATTGGCATGAAATCTTTCAAATAGTAATAGTATCCGGATACCTGTATCGATGGATGGGGTTCGCTTCTCAGTGCATTTCCAACATAGGTTATAATATTGCCATCAATTTGTGATAATTCTGCCTTTGACCATTGCTTCAATTCTATAATTATTACATTTTGGGAATTTTCAGATCCACGACCCATTAGAATAACATCTATCCTTCTTGCACTATAAGGCAATTCATACTCGATTACTACATAAATATCCAGAAGATTATTATTTTGAAGTTCATTTTTGACAAATTGGAAGGAATTGTTCCATGCACTGTATTCTCCAGGAGATGGATTATGGCCATAATAGTTAACAAAGGATTTTTTAACAATATCTGAGAGCCTGTTATGGTTTATATCTTCTATAAGTGCCTGAGAGGAATTTTCATACAAACGCATATAATAAGATAATTGAATGTTATATAAATTATTATTTATTAGCCTGCGTCTACTACATATCTAATGTTGCTATAATAGGATGATATTGGATGATATGTTTCTAACAAAAAAATTCTTTCTAGAATGAATTATCTTCAATGTTAAAATTTATTGCTCTTCTCATTTTCCTGTGGGTTGTTCGAGAGAGATGAAATCTAAAAACTCCAGATATTACGGGAATCATGGCGAAACATATTGCATTACTATCAAGATATAGAATCATTAACTTGAGTATCCCGGGAAATAGGGATTGGTTGTGAATATCAGTGAATTATACCCATAGAAGTCTGATGACCATAAAAATATATTTGAAATATTGCTCATAAATATATCGATTAAAGAGAAGCAAGAAATCTCATCATAATGCATCGAGGTTGCCTGTTTCACTGATTAAGTTTCCAATTACATACGAACTTATATTCAATACTTTGAGTGGAGAGACATTATATTTATCAGCGTTAAATTCCCAGTGCTGCACGTGTACTTTTTATAAGAACTAAAGCCTTATTCTAATACTCCTACTATTCCTATAGTAATTTCTATAAGAATAGTTTTTAAGTATCCTTTGTGCATATTCAGCCCTTTTTTTAATTCGTTAGTTTTTTTTATTATTTTATATGTAAATAGCCCTATAAACTCGTGTATTTACAGTATCTGTGATTCCCCGGAGAGTTATAGTGAAAGTCTATATAACAAAATTGTATAAATGAATATGAATCCTGCTGCAGAGGTTGAGGATTTAAAATGGAGTCCGGTTCATAGCCTTCTTTTTCTGTCTTTTTCGATAGGAACTGGTGTTGAGGCGTACATATATTCGCTATCGTACATAGCTACATCATGGGTTGCAATGCCACGTTCCCTTCTTGCTCTTTTAGCTGTATGGCCACCACTATGGTTATTAATCGGCGGGGCTTTTGCAGGTCCACTTGCAGACTGGATTGGCAGGAAAAAAACATTATTTATTACTCTTGGAATATATGCAGCAGGCGCCACTGGCCTAATTTTTAGTTATACATATGCTACAATCCTTATATTTATTGGTCTCCTACTATTTGCTTCCGGTGGTGAATATAATACCATATTAACTGCAACACATGAGTTGTTCCCAAGAAAATATCGAAGCAGGGTATTATTTCTTGAACTTAACTTTACAAACATAGGTGGTTCTGTTGCAGCCATACTTTCGTTGCTTGTAATATCCTCAATAGTATTCCAGAGAGAATTGCTGGGAGTCACACTACTCATGTCTATACTTATTATGTATATTATACGTTTAAGATTGCCTGAATCCGTTATGTGGCTTGAGGCTAAGGGAAGATATAACCAGGCCAACACTGAACTTGAAAAATATTACGGTGCACAGCCCGAAAACGACAAACTTGTAAGACCATTAAAATTACCATCTCTATGGTTTAGGATAGTGATAGGCGGTATAGTGGGCTGGGCTTACACTGCAGGTTTTAGCCTTATCGTTCTGACGTTAGGTCCATATTTCTTTCCATCACTGACAGACTGGCTAATATTTATATTTGGCATTGTAGCATTTATAGCGGGATTTATTGGAATGGTTGCAGATAAATTCAGTAGAAAGCGTTTTCTGTTAATTTCAGCAATACTGGTTGTAATTTTTGCATACCTGTTTATACCTACCATGAAACTCTGGATTACAGATACTTTTATTTTCTGGTTCTTATTTATAGGTGTATCCATATTCATAAACATTTATTTCCTGGCTGAGGATACATTAAAATCGGAAATATGGCCAACTCGGAGAAGAGGACTTTATTCAGCTATTGTAAGAGTAATATCTCTTGGGGGATCTATACCAGTTATATTTCTGGCTGTAAATCTTCCCATTATCTCTTATATGTGGCTCGGCATAGGAATTTTTGGAACCGGGCTTGTTGCATCCATTGCCTGGTATATCTGGGGGACTGAAACTAGCAAAGGAAAGAGCGTTAGAATTTGGGACGAGGTGAAATAATGAATGTTAATCCAGATAAGCTAAAGAATAAAATTTATGGGGCACTTTATGGTGTTGCCATTGGGGATGCCATTGGAATGCCTACAACATTTATGAGCAGAGACGATATAAAAGGAAAATACGGGGTAGTAACAGATTTCCTTCAGGCCCCAATGGAAGGCTCCGTTCATTCAAAACTTGTCCGCGGAGAATATACAGATGATACGGAAATGACTTTTATGCTGGCGCAGTCAATTGCTTCTAAAAAATTGGTGGATCCTGAGGATATTTCCAGACGGCTGGTTAGCTGGGCCGATGAGAATAATATACTCAATACAACATTAATAGGTCCAAGCACAAGAAAAGCCATTATAAGTTTAAAATCTGGCATATCCTATAAATTCACAGGTGTTGGAGGGACAACAAATGGCTGTGCCATGAAAATTAGCCCTGTAGGAATTTTTGATGCATTTAGACCTGATGAGAGTACCGTTAATGACGTAATAAATGCATGTATGTGCACTCACCACACCGCAATAGCAATATCCGGTGCATCAGCAATATGTTTTGCTGTCAAATCTGCAATATCTGGCCATTCTAATGTCGATGATATTCTCAAATCGGCTCTCAGAGGTGCTGATCTCGGATCCACATTAATGGGAAATCCCAAAATATCTGTATCATCTAGGATTCGGGAAGCGGTATCCATAGCAGATAAATACGAAAATTTTGATGATTATCTGGATAGCCTTTATAACTTCATATTAAAACCCAAGGGAGCTTTAACAGAAGATTCTGTCCCAGTAGCCTTATCAATATTTATTAAATCTCGCGGAAATTTTAGAGATGCAATATTAATGGCCTGTAATTTGGGTGGTGATTCAGATACTATAGGTGCAATGACCGGTGCGATTGCCGGGTCATATGCAGATATAAGTAACATCCCAGAAAACTGGATAAATACCATTAAGGTTTCAAATAAAATAAATATAGAAGGCTTAGGGGGTGAGTTATTCGATGCCATGCAAGTATGACCTTCTTATAATAGGAGATGCCGTCCTTGATTTATATTTTAATATTAAATCGTTCCCGGTATTAGCAGGCACTACAAATATATCTCCAGATATGCAAATATCTCCTGGAGGCCCTGTTGCCCTTGCAATTATTGCTTCAAAGCTGGGATTAAATGTGGCATTTTGTGATCAAATTGGATCAGACATATTCGGAGAATACATAAAACAGAAGCTTCAGGAAGCAGGGATAAGCACGGAATATGTCTTAATGGAAAAGGATATTTCAACTCCGATATCAATAAATATTGTCGACGCCGATAAAAATCATTCATTTATTGGATATCTTGGATCAGGAGACTCATTAAACTATATTGATAAAACCATAATTCAAAATTCGGATGCAATATTTTTTGAAGGCTATAACTTAACGAAATTTAGCAGAACGTATAAATCAATTTTAAATGTAGCAGAAACGGCCAGATTATACAAAAAATATATTTTTTTTGATCCAGGGCCTCTGATTAAGGATATAAAAAATATAGAAAAATTCATGGAAATATCGGATACCGTTTTCCTTAACCAAGAGGAACTGCTAGATTATGTCAAACTTCCTTTAAACGACTCAATCGAATATTTAATGAATAAAAATAATGGTAATTATGTCTTAAAACTTGGTAAGCAGGGGTCGGTTTTAATAGCGGAAAAGAAAAAAACCATGTGTAAATCCATAAAAACAGAGAAGATAAAAAATACCATAGGAGCGGGTGATGCTTTTGACGCAGGATATATGGCGGCTTTACTTAAAGGTTATGACAGGAATACTGCCTGCATCGTTGCAAATACTATAGCACATATTAGATTATCTGAAGGAATTAATGTTAATAATGATCTTGAGAAAATTATAGAAATAATAAAAATGAATTATAAGGTATAAATAGCCTAAAAAATCAGGATTAACAATAATTAATGAATTACACTCCCAATTATTTTGTTCCACATTAAATGTCGTATACATTTTCCATTTTCTTATAGTTATATAATCTCGTATATGCATATTCCTTATGTCTTGATGTAATTTTTTACCGATTGAATTATTTGTTATCCCACTCCCCGGGAAAAAACAATGCGTAAGCATGGGGCAGAAGTTTGGTATTGAACCTCGATACTTTACAGTATTTTAGCAGTTTTACATTCGTTGTGCTTATATCCCTCTTTTTCTATCCTCCTTTTATGTTGATTGATTTTTTATGTTGTGCATGTTTATGATAAGAACCCTGAGGTTCGGTCATGCCTGACTGCAGGTCCACAATCTGGTTACTTGATGTAATTTTTAAGATCTGCCCACTTAAGGATATGTCCAAAGAGTTACGACCTTGCGGACATCATATAGAAATCCATAAAACCTGTAATGCCACGGATGTTTGTCAAGGATCAGAAAGCATTTACTGAGACAGTAGAGACAAATTTTTTTGCATATTCAAAAAGCTATTTATTCTGCCATAATTTTGTTAGGATGTTTTGTTAACTCATATTCAAATTGGTTATGACACACACTAAAAACTGTAGGAATTTAACTAAACATTAATTTCCATTTTATATATTAGAGGGATTAGCATATAGAAGTTTTTCAATGATACCTGCAAATCCCGAATATTATACATAGAAAAATCATTTGGTGATATGCAATTCACTCATTTACCATTATTGATGAATATCCTCATTTGTTAAAAGGTTCAATACACAATATCATTCCTTAAACCATGCAGTAATGGCAATAGAAATGCAAACTTTTTAATAAATCTGTGCATTATTACAATCATGAATATTAAAAATATATTGTTTGAACAGAAATTGGAACTTAATGAAATTATGAATAAAAAAAATATAATACCGCGAGATATAATAAATCAATTTGACCAGATACGGGAAAGCAACCTTGCAAAGATTGTAACAGGCATTAGAAGATCTGGAAAATCAACCCTTTTATATTTATTGCTAAAAGACAAGGACTACGGATATATAAATTTTGATGATATAAATCTATATGGCCGTGATGCAAGTGAGATTTTCAATAGTTTTATTGAATTATATGGTAACGTAAAATATGTTTTCCTGGATGAAATACAGAACTTAACCGGCTGGGAATTATTTGTCAATAATCTTCAAAAGACTTATAACGTTTTTATCACAGGTTCAAATTCAAAATTATTAAGCAGTGAGTTATCGTCAAGCTTGACAGGACGGCACATTCAAATACAGTTATTTCCGTTTAATTTTAAAGAATTTATAAAGTATAAAAATAATTTAGATACTGCCACTAATAGAGGAAAAAATATTATTAAAAACAATTTGACATTTTATATGGAAAACGGAGGATTTCCTGAAATATTGATAGAAAATGAATCCAGAAACGTATATTTAACCCAGCTCTATAGAGATATAATAGAGAAGGATATCATCATAAGATTTAATATAAATCATAAGAGAACGTATATAGATATAGTGAATTTTATAATGAATGCATATACGGGATACATAAGTTATAATAAAGTAAAAAATAAATTTAATGTGGGGAGTGTTCATACAGTTAAAAATTATATAAACTATCTGGAGGAATCTTATCTAGTATTTTTCTTAGATAAATTTTCATACAAGGAGATAGAAATAGAAAAATCAGTAAAGAAGGTGTATTTAATCGATAATGGCTTTATACAAATTATAAATAGAAATAGTAGTGACCTTGGTAAATCCCTAGAAAATGTTATAGCCATAAACCTTAAACAACTTAGTTTAGAAAATAATTTTAATATTTATTACTGGAAAGATTACAATAATAATGAGGTTGATTTTATTATAAAAATGGGTATAGAAATAAAATTGTTAATGCAGGTTACATACGCTATGGATGAAAAAGATATAAGTATGAGGGAGATAAGAGCATTAATACAAGCTTCTGATATTTTAAGATGTGATAATTTGGTAATTATAACATGGGATTACTCTGAAATAAAAGTTTTCAATGATAAGAAAATAAATTTTATTCCAGCATGGCAGTGGCTTTTAACACCAAATATATGATTTAATTGATATAACACCATTATTTCTCGGAATTTTTCATCAAGATTAGAAAGCACTGATTACCCGAAGTTACTGAAAGGTATTATTATCATTAAATTAAGTGCCCCATTCTGTATACTAAATAAATGTATTCCTATGCAAAAATGGAATTCCATATTTATTAAAGATCATTAAATATCCCATAGTTATATTATCCAGATAAAACAAGTTGATACTAAACTGCCTTTGGAATCTATTATTTCTCGGGCAGCCCATTAATATTTATTCAAAATAATATAACTAACCCTGTAATGGATTTATTATTTCAATTCCATATTTACCGATATATTCTTCCTTTATTTTGAAATCCCTATCAAAGGTAATAAATTTATCAGCACCTACTATGATTGCATTGGCAATATGGAGGCAATCCAGTGTTTTTAATTTAACCGAATTGGCTATCTCTCCTCCTTTTTTTAAACATTTCGTAATATCAACATCAAGAATTTTTATATCGGTTTTTATGAATAAATAATCTATTAATGCATCTACTTCCTCCTCCTGTAGCTCTATCCTGGATAAAACACTCCTCATTTCGATTAAATTTAATTCAGTAATAATTGTACTATTGTACTTTTTTATTAAGCCATTTGCCATCTCATGCTTATTATCGTTCTTATCAATTAGAGAAATTAGGATATTGGTATCTATGTATTCCATTACTCTCTCTCCATGATTGAAATGTCGGATAAATTTGAGGGTAATTCAGGCAACCCTTCGTTTAGATATTTTTCCAGTAATTCCTGTGCTGTTTCTTTTCTTTTAATTATATCTTTAACATTGTTAACCCCATGTTCCAAAATATAATTTATGGCATCTGTTTTGTTTTTAACAATCTTAAAGAAAATTAACTTATTCATAATATTAAACTCGTTATCTGATAATCTAATACTAACAACCTTACTCATATATATTACAAATTATTGAATTATATTTAAATTTTTGTTATTGTATACAATAATAT
>DAUP01000042.1:0-225 GCA_002505185.1 Ferroplasmaceae archaeon UBA567
TAACGAAAGGGGACTTCCCACTTATATGTTAAAAATAACGTACCGGCACAATCTTGCTATTGTTTATTGGTAAAATATTAATTACTTTACATATATTATCTGTTGAATGCCAGAAGATAACACTTCACGGGGCAAAAGAAAATATTCGGGTATTCTCAGTGCTTCCATAGTTTCATTTTCTATGAATTCCACATTGAGATTCTTTATTCCGGTGCTTATACCGCT
>DAUP01000042.1:298-14134 GCA_002505185.1 Ferroplasmaceae archaeon UBA567
TTGCCATTTTTATCATACAGGTTATGCTTGGAAGTTTTTCTGCAACTGTATACGTATCTGATACATCAGTGGTCCAAAAATGGCTTCCAGTATCCACCAGGGCAACATTTGTAGGCATATACCAGACAGGATTCTTCATAGGTGCTTCACTGGGAGAATATTTAATCCTTAGAACACTTTCTATCAGTTTCTGGTTTACCTTCATATCAATTATGTCCATACTTGTCTTTTCAGGCATTCTGAATTTCATATTCATAAGGGAACCACAACAGATTATAAAGGAAAGGCATGGAAATATAGACAGGAGAATAATTTATGTTGCCATGATAAGATTTTCCGCCGGTTTCACGTATATTGGATTTGTGACGCTTTTCACCACATTTATTGTATTCGATCATATTGTGCCCTATTCTAACGCATATTTATATGCATGGATTCCTGCAGCCGGGGGGCTTATCACATCTCCTATTGGTGGCCTCATATCCAGGAAAATGAAAAACGGAAAACCTCTGGTGTCTATATTGCCTGTAATTGCTCTGGCAGGCATGATAATTTATATTAATTTCGCACCTCTGGCTGCAATATTCATCATATCATTTATGACAGGTGTGCTCTATGGCCTTTACGCAGGTCCCTCCATGGGAATGGCTTCTGATTTCAGTGGAAGTGACAGAAATCTTGCTTCCTCAAGCAGTATCCTGAATTTCAGCTCACAGGTAGGTGGAACCGTTTCTCCATTATTGATAGGATTCATGTTTTCCATTTACGGAAATTTTCAACTGGCATTCATCATTGTTGCCATAATTTCTATTCTCACCTTAATAATTCCCTTAATACGGCTCACAGTCTGAAATTATTTCCGCCTCTCTTTGAGCCTTGCCTTATCTATTTTTCCCACACTGGTCATGGGCATCTCATCTATGATGATAAACTCAACCGGTATCCACCATTTATTTATATTTCCACTGGAAGCATGTGATTCCATGAACTGCCTCAGGCTTTCTATTTCTATTGAGCCGGATGGTTTGACCCAGGCTATGGGGCGCTCTCCCCATTTCTCATCCTCTATAGCCGTAACTGCGGCAATTTCTATGCCAGGATACTCAGATATTATGGATTCTATTATAGATGTGGGAATCCATTCTCCACCGCTCTTTACCACATCCTTGACGCGGTCCAGTATTTTTATTCCACCATCCATTGTCATTGCCGCAACATCCCCAGTTTTGAACCAGCCATTTTCATATTCTTTTCCGACAGGTTTGTTAAGATATTTTCCCGGAAGCCAGGGTGCATTTACCCATAACTCGCCTATCTTCTCCCTCTCAAGTATATTACCCTCACTGTCTCTAACTGTTGCATTAACCATGGGAACAGGATGTGTAACCATTCTTAAGGATTCATATTCATCTGCACGACCAAGAGAAATTGATGTGGCAAGCATGTCTGTGCCGCCGTATATGGTTGAAAATTTTATACCTCTTGAGGTGAGATTCTTGGCAAGTCCCTTGCTGATTGGTGAACCCCCTATAAGCATTTTTATACCCCTGAGCCTGTTATCCTTATCATGTGCCAGAAGATCATAAACCATAGTCGGAACAGCGTTTATCCATGTTACATCGTTTTTTTCTATTGCATTCAAAACCTTTTCTGCTTCGTATTTTCCAGTCAGAACATAGTCTGTGCCAAGATAGGTAGCATGAAAAGCCGATCCCCATGACCATATGTGATAGAATGGGATAAGTGAGAGTATGTTATCCTTTGAATCCAGTGATGCCGGGGTCTCAAACAATCCTAGCTGATAAAGGATACTCAGAGCCCCATTGACTGACTTTTCATTTGAATATAATACCTCCTTTGGTTTTCCCGTAGTGCCTGATGTAAACAATATGGAATAATTATCATTACCATTAGTTCTTTCCTCCCTATGAATGTCACTGTTTAAAAGGTCATGGAATTTTATGTAATTTCCACCCTCTGACAGTGATACCACATGGTCTTCGCTGAATCCCTTCCATATGCCAGCATTAATGAATTCCTTGGATGCAAATACATATTCTGCACCAGATTCTTTCAATGTTTCCATTGCCATATTCCACGGTAATTTTATATTTACAGGATATATTATTGACCCGGTCATGCTGGATGCAAAAAGAAGTTCCATAAACTCTATGGAATTATAGTCAGCAACCCCTATTACTGTACCCTTGGATATTCCCATTTTGTTCAGTGATGTAGCCAGTCTTGAGATCCTGTCAAAAAGCTGCCTGTATGTTATGCTTTTTTCACCATCTATTACTTTACTTTCAGGGAACAGGTAAGATGCCCTCCTTAAAATGTTTATCACAGTAAATCCATTTTCCATTTTACCACCTAATTTTTTATGGATCTTTCTGTCCTGCCCACATGTATAAGCAGGTCAGCATCATCCATGGCTTTGCTGTCGTAATCCTCCTTTTTCACGAATCTTCTGGCATACAATGACCCAACTTTTATAAAATCACGGTTTCCGGTACTGTTACCAATATGAATAAGAAGGATGGCTGCCATTGAATGCCCCATGACCTCCATGCTGTATTTTGCATGAAATTGAGACTCGATGGCTCCCATTGATAACAATTTTTCTATGCTTTCCTTAAGGGACTGGTAGCAGAATTCAGCAGTTTCCCTTTCTTCCCTGATTTCAGATATAATATCACTGAAATCCGAAAGCAGTTTAATATGTGCATTCTTTCTCATTATTGCCTCAAGCATATCTAAGGCCTGTATATTGCTTGCACCTTCCCATATGGGTGTTATCAATGCCTCACGATGCCATCTTTCTATGGGAAATTCCGATAAGAATCCAATTCCTCCATGGAGTTCCGTTGCCATCTGTGTTATTTTTGCTGAGGATTCGGCTGTTATGTTCTTTACTATATGTGTCATTAGCCTTGCATAATTGTATCCTTCATCATATGGTGGCCTGGAATCAATGGAATTGTTGAAAAGTTGAATAGATTTGAATGTAAGGGCAATGGATCCTTCAAGAAGAACCTCCATATCCAGTAAATCTTTCTTTATTCCCGGGTGTTCTATAAGCAGATTTCCAAAGCTTTTTCTTTTCATGGTATAGTAGTATGCTTCAAGATAGGCTTTTCTTGCAATTCCACATGCTGCTGCACCATTGTCCAGCCTTGAAACCATTAAGTCCTCAGTTATATAGTATATTGCCTTTCCTGCATCACCTATCATCTGTGCCTCTGAGCTGTCCAGTTCTACCTCTCCAGATGGAACACTCTTTGTGGCACTTTTTTCCTTGAGTCTCCTGAGCCTGTAATTAAGATCCCCTGCGTGATTCTTCCTTGGTAAAAGGAATAGCGAAAGCCCCTTTGCACCATGATTTTCACCATGGAATGCAGATGTCAGTGCCACATCGGCGAGACCGGCATTGCTTGCAAAGTATTTGTCGCCGGTGAGATACCACACATTCTTGCCTGATTCTGCCCTTGTTTTATTGGATCCCAAATCGCTGCCACCCTGAATCTCTGTAAACCATGTCGCTCCCAGCAATGTTTCTTTTCCGTCTCCTATTAATCCAGGAACATAGTCCTTCTGATTATCCGGTGCGTATTTGTGTAATGCATATGCAGTCTGGTGCGTTAATGTCAGTATGCAGTATATACCAGGATCCGCAACAAGGTATCCCATGGCATAATGCTCCATTATAGATTTTCCGTGAAAATACGGGCGGCTGATTCCATATTCATGTATAAGCTTCTCAAGGACATGTTTTTCCATTGGGCTAATAAGAACACTATCTATTCTCTCACCATCTATGCTCCACATTTTCTGCAATGGTGGGGATACCTTATCTATGTAATCCGTTGTTTCATAAAGATCCTTACCTGCATAGGCACCCAGTGGACTGAGATTTAAGTGCTTCCCAAGATAAAAATCAAGGATTTCCTGAAATGGTCTGTCTATATCATAATGGTTTTTTCCGTATATACTGGATATATAGGAATATGTGTCATCCATAATAATATAACGTCAATCTGTATATAAAAATATGTCACTGGAATATTATTAATCAACTCCACTTCTGGTCAAATTAATGGACAATAGACTTTATCTCACTGTATATTATGATTTCCGTTGACCGTGTTAATACCTACCTCTGGAAGTTATCATCTCTCTGCTGCTTAAACTTCGTGGGTTTAACCCCCAAACCTCTATCCAGTTCCTTTCTGGTTCTACGATTACTATTTAGCCGATCTCGAACAATCATTCCCCGTTTTGCCTGTGTTTAAGGCAGGTTCCCCTATACACATATCAGAACACTCATTACTGGAGAGACCTCATCTTTGTTCACCGCTTTCATGCACCTTTGTCCAATTGACTTATGCAGTTATGCAGAAAAGTTCGCAAACATCCATGATTTTAGGATAATATAAACATTTTCACGAGGATTCATTAAAGAGAATTGATAACACCGGGAACGGTAGTTAACCCCCTTAACAGAAAACTTGACCATACATTAAATATTATATTGGCATAGCAATAAACTGTATATGTTGAGAATGATCAAGTATCCAGGTTCAAAAATCACAATTGTGGGTGAAATTCAGCGTGTATACGATTTATCTCAATGTTCAAGATTCGTTGATGTATTTTCCGGATCAGCTTCGGTGCTTATTAACATACGTGCCGGAATGGAGATTTATAATGATATTAACAGGGAACTTTATACATTATTTAAAGTGCTGAAAAATAACTTCGAACCATTCTATAAGGCTGCTGATGCCCTTGCAAGAGACCGCAACATGTTTTTTGATTATTATGATGGTAGAATAGTAATGGATACAGGCAATCCCGAGGTGGAAAAGGCTTTTTCCATTTTCTTTAATTTTAACACAGGATTTGGAGGCATGGGAGAAACATACGGCAAAAAGGACAAATCCCTCTATGGCACATACCGCAAAAATGTGTCCAATCTTCTAAAGGCCGAGCCCAAGATACGGAGAATGAAAATAGAAAATATGGACTTCAGGGAACTCATTGATAAATACGACGATCACGACACCTTTTTTTATCTGGACCCGCCATATCCAGGAAAGGACTGGTATGTGCATAATTTCCTCGAAAGCGATTTCATTGATTTAAAAAAAGTAATAGGTAGCATAGAAGGCACATACCTCATGAACTTCAATTCCATTGACAGCCTTCCGGTAAAAGTATTTGGAAAACCATCATTTGTAAAGGAATATAGAAATGAAAATGGGAAACCTGGAGTAACAAGTTCCAGGAAAGTTTCATTCTATACTAACAGTGGCATAAAACTATAATGCTGGAATTCAGAATTACTGTCTAGCCTTTCAGGAAGTAAAAAAATGAATTAGAATGGATAACAATTATTATACATCATTAAATTACATTATTAATGATTTACCGTACAGGCTGTTCGGGCTGGAGTTATGAATTCTGGCGAGGCAAGATTTATAATTATTCAGAGCCCCCATCAAATTTTCTGAATGTTTATTCCAGAATATTTGACACTGTTGAAATAGATTCTACATTCTATGCGGCTCAGGGCCAGGAAACAGTTAAAAAATGGTATAATTCTGTTCCAGATGATTTTTTGTTTTCACCAAAAATGCCCAGAAAGATAACACATGAGGAAAAACTTGTAAAATGCGAAGATGACCTTGTTTACTTTATAAAAAATATTTCAATTCTTGGTGAGAAACTGGGAATAATACTGGTTCAGCTCCCACCTGATTTTACATTTAATTTAACGGTGCTGGAGAATTTTCTTGAAGTGCTCCCAAGTGGAATAAAATATGCAGTTGAGTTCAGACACATTTCATGGTTCAGGAAAGAAGTTTATGATATACTTAAAAAATACAATGTTATAATGGTATGGTCTGTTATTGATTATCTTAAAACCCCGGAAATAAAAACTACCGAAAATCTGTATGTGCGTTTTCTAGGCAATAAATCGCTCACAAAAAAGGAACTTGGTGAATTAAGAATAAACCGGCACAGTGAGATGATACCGTGGATAGAAAGAATAAAAAACCATGATTCAGGAAACGGTACGGTTTTCATATACGCAAATAACCATTATGAAGGACTCTCACCGGATACTATAAAATTTGTAAGGTACCGTCTCGGAATGCCAGCACCTCCTCCCATGGTTGTGGACAGGCAGAAGAAACTTTTCTAATGTTCTAGAATTTTAGGCGTTAATATTTTATATCTTCGTATTATCATCAAAAATGTTAATTGACTATGCTATTGCATCAATAAATGCTATGATGGGCAGAGTGGATGATATAGTAATATCGGTGTCTGCAGTTTTGATAACACTTTTATGGATACCAATAGCGCTAAATTTTTTCAGCACTGATGAGAATAAAAAGATAATGGCAAGGGAGCGACTGAAAAATGCTGCCATAGGCACTGTCATATACATAATGGCAATAAGCGGGATACTGTTTACAGTTTTTAACTATGTGGTTACAGGCAAAGTATGACTTATACCTCTATTTTTAATGGAATTCTTGGGGCAATAACCAATCTTGCGAGGTCTTCTATAATATTTTTGTGGCACCTCATGGTAAATTACGGGCTTAATCCAGAGTATTCATATATACAGTTTATACACGGCAATTCATCATTTATAGCTTTTTACAGGTACCTGTTTAACAACGTCTATTCTGATATTATACTTGTTGCAATCACAGTTTCAGCCATAATTATGCTTGCATACAACTCACTTATAAAGCCATATTCACCTGCAAAACTATTGATCAAGATATTTGCATCTATTGTGCTTTTTGAATCATCCTACAGGATATCAATGTTTTTTATGAGTATTTCACTGGTTTTTTACAACAATATCTATACATTGAAGCCTAACTGGTACGGACTGGAATTTTCAGGCATCTCTGGTGCAAACAGCTTTATATCTATTTTATTTACAGGTACCTTTATTCTGGCAATTGTACTTTTATTCGGCATACTTATAATCAGGCAGGCACTAATTTTGTTTTTCATACTTTTCATGCCGGTCGCATCAATACTGCTTATGGTTCCGGGAAGTGAGAAACAAATTCTTAAACTCTACAGAATATTCTTTGAACTGGCGTTTTTCCCGTTCTTCACTATCATTATTCTCTATCTTATTGGCATTTTCAATAATCCTTTTCTGGAAATTGGTTTAATTTATGTGGCCGCAACTGCTCCTCTGTTTTTTGTGACTGAAATTTACAGGTATTTTCAGGGCAGCATGAATTTTCTTACAACAGATGCAACAATGACTGAAATATCCACCGGGATTGATGGATTAAATCCCACTTCTCTCCTGAACGGGGGTGTGGAATTAGGAATTATAGAATCAAATACCTCTAAAAACCTTATACCCGGAATAATAGATGAAGCTGGTGGTTTGCATTAGGATTCCGTCAAATGTATACAATTTCAGGTCATATATATACAATATGCCAGTGGAAAAATTTGTAATGGTACTTGCAGGGATTTCACTAACTGCTATACTTTTCACATTTAGCCTAGTTGCATCTCTGGCCGCAGTTTCTCTTTACTTTGCCTTTATGGGATACATAGGATTCAATTTCTCTAACATAAGAAAATTGAGGAAGCTGTATTTTCATGGAAAAGGCCTGTCAAATATAAGATTTATTAATAATGGCCTGCTTTTTGGGATTTACGGGAAAGAGATATTTTCTGCAGTTGAGATAGACAACAGAGAACTCTATACTGACAGCAGCAAATCGAACCAGATAAGAAATATAAGGAATATGATAAATAATTTGACATGCAGTGCAAATATAATAAGCCGGTCTGAAATTTGCAATGGAGCGAATTATTACAGGACATATATTATACTGAAAACATACGGAACAAGTATTGACAGTGCCATGGATTCATTGAACAGCAACATATCCATAATACTTTCAAACCCCGGATTTCATACCAGAGCCATAGGGGATGAGGAAACAATGAATTCTTTCTTTCCAAAAGATGTAACTCCCTATTCCCGATATGTGTCAACGGATGGACTGTTCCGTTCCTATCTTGACCTCCTGGATACCGATTACTCCCAGGATTTCCTTTATCAAACGGCAATTGAAAAGTTGGGTTTTATGGTTGAAATAAACATGGAGATAAATACCGTTAAAAACAGTGATGTTCTGGTCAAAAGGCTCCTTTCAGCAAGAAAAGCAGAGCTGGTTTATACAAAATCAGGGCATTATGCCTCACTCATCAAGAAACAGATATCATCTCTGGAATATATGGCAAATCAGGAAAAACTCTATAATGTATCAATGAGGTTCGCAGTTGTATCTAAACATCCGGCCGTACTGCGTTCAAATACTGAGTCATTCGTGAAAACTATGGAATCCATAGGGTTCAAGTTGAAGGATTTTCATTTTTTCAATAAACATACATTTAATCCTCTAAACATGGGTAAGCAGGGGATAAAATATATGATGGATTCTGCATCCATATCAGAAATTTTTCCATGTTCATTCACACCGGTGCCATCAGGAAACCAAAAACCTCTGGCAGTCAATGCTATCACAGGTAAAGCCCTTTATTTTAAACCTTTCAGTGGGAATTCATATAACATTGCAATAACAGGTGAAACGGGATCTGGAAAATCCTATTTTACAAAAAGGTTACTGAACAAAATGAGCACTGCGAAAATATACATAATAGACCCTCTGAGTGAATACAACTCGGATGTAATTGTTGACCTTTCTCTGGGTGAGTATATAGATTTTTCAATAGAAACTCCTGAAATGTTCAGTACGGTATCTGGAGCCCTTGAAAAAATAACAGGCATACCTGGAAAAAAAATAACCGCTACATTAATGAAACTGGGAGAAAAATCCGGAGCAATAAAATTTAGCAAGGTAATTTCTGAACTTGACACATTATACTGCAGGGATGTGGCAATATCAGGAAATATTTGGCATATGCCCCTTACAACCCCTGTAAGGCTTCATGGGAAATCTGCAGTATTCAGGTTTGATCACAAAAATGAATCCTTGAGGGATGCCTTCTTCAGTCTGGTGTTTACCCAGATAATTTCAATTGTTGAAAGGGAGAAGAAAGAGAAGGTTGTTGTGATAGATGAAAGCCACCTGTTCCTCAGGAATTCTAAAGATGCAGAGATAATAGACATGCTTGCAAGGAACTCGCGGCATTTCAAAACTTCACTTATAACAGTAACCCAGAATATAGAAGATTACTACATGAATAGCTATTCTGAATCGGTACTCATGAATTCTATCAATTACTTTATATTCAGGCAGCATGGGAAAATTAAAGAGAGACTTTTTCTGGGATACGAAATTGACCCCACAGCTCTGGCTGGCGGAAACTCTTCTGATTATTCCGAATGTTTCTATGCCACTGGAACACTTATAAGAAAATTAAAAATTTATGGGAATAGTGAAAAATAACTGATTTACGGTTAACAATTCTATACTTTGAAGGTTTTTTCTATTCCTGGAATTGTTACCACTATGCCTAATTTTTCGGCCTTTTCCTGGAATTCCACTGGGTCAGCCTTAATAGGTGGGAATGTATTGTAATGCATTGGAATGGCATTTTTTACCTTAAGAAGCTTAAGTGCTTCCACTGCCCCATCAACATCCATAGTATAATGCCCTCCTATAGGCACCATGGCAATGTCCGGGTGGTACACACTTCCTATCAGTTCCATATCCTTGAAAAAGGTGGTATCGCCGGCGTGATATATTTTTACATCTTTATTGTTTATAATATACCCCATTGCCTCACCTGCATATAAACCGTTATAACTTGAGGAATGTATTGCAGGAACAGCTGTTGCCCTTACGCCCTTATACTCAATTGTTCCTCCTGGGTTGATATCTATGGTCTCAACCTGCTCCTTTTTGATAATTTCGGAAAGTTCGAAGGAACAAACAATAGGGGATTGATTTTTCTTTGCTATTTTAACGGCATCCCCTGCATGGTCAAAATGCCCGTGCGTTACCAGTATAAGATCGGCTTTCACGTCTTCGGCATCTGCCTTCGCCTGTGGATTTCCGCTGAAAAATGGGTCAACAAGTATACTAATGCCATTCGTTATTGAAAATCCTGCATGTCCATGCCAAGTTATTTCAGTTTTCATAAATATTTAATTCCCATATCCTATAAAATTTTTATTTTTTTCACATCCTTTTATCATGTTTTTATGAATATATAAAAATCATTTCCCAGAGTATACCTTTTCCATTTCCTCATAAAATTTTCTAAGGATAATGTCCCACCCATATTTCCCGGATATATAATCATGTATGGCGATTTTATTCTCATATTTGCCTGTATATTCTATTTTTTCTCCTATCTTCTCCAGTGATTTCAGTATTCCTGCTTCTGTATTATCCATATATTCCAGAAAATTCATTTTTTCTATGCCATCAAAACGTGGTTTCAGGGATTCAGAGGCCACAACATAGAGACCTGATGACACTGCTTCGAGGACAACGTTACCGAAGTTTTCCAGTATCGATGGAAAAATAAAGGCATCTGAATTTCTGTATATCTCCCCTAATCTATCATCATCAGGATTTTTTATATAATTAACATTTTTGATTCGGGATGAAAAAAGTGATTCAAGTTCACCTGAACCTACTACTGTTAGCTCCATATTTAAGTTATGATTCCTGAATATATTGACAATTTTGTCTATTCCCTTGGATTTTTCCAGCCTTCCCACGAAAAGTAGCCTAATTGTATTATGTTTCCTTTCTGCGGGATAGAATCTGGAAGAATCGACACCGTTTGGTACACAAAAATATTTACTGAATGGTATGTGCTCACTGTTATAGCAGTTTATGAGGTGTATTGCTTTGATTTTTCTGAACATTAGATTATTTTTTATTAAGGCAGATATGGCATTATTGAGTATTTTTACTCCTGTATAGTTTGAAGGTATATTCCCGTGTTCACTCCATACGAAAAATGAATTATGTTTAAACAGATAATAGTAATCATCATTTGTCAGATAAATTATATTGGAATTCTTTTCAATGTTTCTGATAATTGTCAAATTCATTATTCTGTCAAATTTGAGAATAATAGGTGCCATTAATCTTATGACAAAATTTATTTTGCCCGAAGTGCCTATTATCAATTTAGAGTAAACTGATCTGATTCCATAAAGATTCTCTGTGCCATGTGCGGGTATACCCTGAAGCACTATTTTTCTAAAATTCTGTGTTTTGAAGGAATTGTAACGTGAAATTGTTTTTTCTATGCCTCCATTATAATGAATGCTGGAGGGTATGACGAATGCAATGGTAATCATTGGTTTTGATATGCAATTTAATATAAAAATATATGCAGGTTATTCACAGAAATAATCAAATTGCAAAAGGTTAATAAATCATCATTTAATATTTGATGTAAATAGAGAAGAATGAAGCCGATGGCTGTATGCTTCGAGGTTTGAAATACTTATGAATCTGAGGAGAATTTTACTGGATGTTGACAAGGGATTGAATAGACCAACTTTGACAGAACTTGCCGGTTCCATTGAAGATGTGCCGGGAGTGGATGCAGTTAAAATAACTGTTACCGAGATGGATATGGAAACAATGGGAACAAGTATTACTGTTGAGGGAATAAACATAAATTATAATTATCTTATAAAGGTAATAGAGGATATGGGTTGCGCAATACATTCCATTGATGAAGTCATTACAGGAAAACACGTCATAAAATGAATAAAAAATACATATTTCCCGTAAGCATAGGCCTTTCTGATGGTATTATAACAGCATTAATACTTGCGTCCGGGGGAATTATAGGAAAAAGTACTATAGATTTATTTGAGGCTTTCAAGATTTCATTCGGATCCGCGTTTGCCGGGGCTTTCAGCTACTTCATAGCTCAGTACGCCGGTCTGAACGAAGAACTGCACAGGACAGCACTGCAATTGAACCTTAAATCTACAAATTATCTACTGAAGGGGCATCTGGGCATAGAAATATTTGTCGAATCCCTGCTGGGTGCCTTTATAGCAGCCTTTTTCGGTTTTCTGGGTGCACTGATTCCACTGTCTTCATCGCTGATTATTAAAAACAATATTGAACTTCCACTATTCCTTTCATATGCCTCTCTTGCTGTTCTAGGATTATTCATTAGCAAAACTACTGCCGGCAGGGCCAGATTCTGGATATTAGTTATGGTTACAGTTGGGATAATAGTAACCATAGCCGGATACGAGTTGAAATTAATAGTATAAAACTTATCAAACATAAAATTTCCATCGGGCAAAGCTTAAATATTTATCTTAAATTTAGTTAATTAATATTCTGGGGGAGCTTTTTGGCTGAGAGGATAGGGATCGACCCCATGAACCTGATCCGGTTAATACCGGCGGAGGGAATGAAATGGAATACGATAATGTAGAATACAGTAAAATATCAGAAAAAATCAGCAAGACACCATGGAACAGGGAACACTGGATTATTTTTATAGCTATATCAACTTCCTTTTTTATGTGGGGCATAACCCTGGCAATTGCACCACTGATTACAACATGGTATTTTGTTCCACAATTTTCATATTATTATATTATAGGGGCAGCGCCAGCTGGGCTTTTATTAGGCAATATGACGATGGGCTATATATCAGATCGCCTTGGAAGAAAGAATATTTTTCTACTGACAATAGGTATAACTGTTCTGGGGCTTCTGGGTATAGGAATATCATACAATTACATCTATCTGATAATATTTGTATTTATTGCCGAATTTGGCCTTGGTGGCGATGAGACACTTTCACTGGCAATCATGGTTGAATATCTGCCACTTAAAAATAGAGGATTTGCCATCATTGAATCGTCAAATATGGCTAATATAGGCATTACTCTGATAGCGGGGTTATTCCTTGTTTTTACCTCATCGGTTATAATTCAAAAAATGTGGCTTATTACCATTGCAATATTATCAGGGATAATCTCTATAATAGCACGATACCACATGGAAGAAAGTGGGTTATGGATACTGGGAACAAAAATAGGAACAAATAATAAAATTACAGCAGGTAATGCCATAAAATTTCTGGCACTTTCATTCATGGGAATCGCCATAATAGTTGGATTTGCATTTTCAGATCTTGTTCTCGGTCCTTTCCATTTTCCCCAGTATACAGGAGTTATAATTTTCTTTTCCGTTCTGGCTGAATCAGTTTTTGGTGTTCTGGGTGGATATTATATGGGTAAAAGTAGTAGAAAAACTCTGGCAATGGTCGGATTCACTGGAATGCTGGCATCATGGGTAATCGCCGTTATATTCCTGAACATAATCATATCAAATTTATTTTACCTTTTAGCTATACTTTCTATTAGTTCAATATTCGGGGAAATAGCATGGGGGTCTAGAGAATTACTGGAACCAGAAAATTTTATAAGCAAGTATAGAGGTAGAGGAATAGGATCAGTGAGATCCGTTGGATATGCACTTTATATTGTTATTATTTTCATTCTTATAAATGCCGGCATAGAAACATATGCTTTTTTTATTCTTATTGTTTATCTGGCAGGATTCGTGGGGTCCTCACTCTATATGCTATATGGCAGGGAAACTAAGTCTATGAAGATCCGTTGAAAAAATTTTTAAGAATTTGAAAATCATTCTTCATTATTTCTAAGTTTGCAGGGTTGCGCAATGCAGCAGCAGGGTGGAGTGTTACAAAATATTTTTCATTGAATAGTTTGCCATGATCTTTCATTACACTGTCAATAGATATTAGAGACCGTGCCGCCACTGAACCTAATAGGACTATGATTTC
>DAUP01000106.1 GCA_002505185.1 Ferroplasmaceae archaeon UBA567
TCCCCTTGAGTCCATACATAATTTTGTGGCAACACCTCAGAATAAATTTCTTAGTCAACAACGCTTTTTAACAGATTGTGTCACAACGTTGGTTCTGAATAGTAAATTATCAATCCTGTTATTCCTCCTATAGGGATATTCCACACAAGCATTTTCCTGTCAGGCATCAGTCCAGAACCTTAATTGCTTTTATGACAATACTCTGTATCTAACTTCTATTTTGCATTATTCAAAACATTGCATATATAATATGTATTAACATGGACAATTTTGTCCATTATATTGCATAATAATATGTTTATAACAGATATGTTCATTTGCAATACTTGTTAACTATTCTTGCTTCTGTTTATATTGGTCTGCCCTATTAAATCAGTGCTCCAGAATGTTATTGTTATTCTAAACACTGAAATTTTCAGATTGTAAATAAAGCAAAACGTTACGTTGAACGGAAGTTTCATAAAGTAAATGTGACAGAGAAATTGAATTATTGTTTAATCATCAAATTCTCATATCAAGAGCACAGAATACCCTTGTAGGGGGTACTCCAAATAAAACAATGAGAGAAAGACCAAAAAGATTAATGAAAATTCTCAGTTGATAGAGTATGAAAGACCTTACAGTATCAATAGTATGGGCATTTTTACTGCTGTAATGATACTAAATATTCAATAAATATCTCCTTATTTGGCTTGTGGATTAAATTTATATGCCAACATTTATGTATAAACACATATTTTGGTTTAATGAAAGGACAGAGATGGATTGTAGACGCCATGACATTTCTCCTCTTCGGGTTTTTGCTCTTTGAATTGATTAAAACTGCCGTACTGATGCCTACAATAAGTAAGGAGCTTAATTTAAAATTATATCAGACAGGCCTGCTTCTAGGTATTTTTTCTGGAGGACCCGGGATAGTCATGGGATTTGTTGGTGGTTCGGTAGTGGACAAAATAGGGGCCAGATATGGTGGACTATTTCCCCTTATTGCTTTTACTGTTGTTACAATTGGAGTTGGATTATCATCCACATACCTTGAACTTGCTTCAGCAATTATTATTTTTGGAGTTTTTGAATCTTTTACCAATACAGTTGTGTATAAACTTACCGGGAACTGGTTTGGGCGACATGAAAGAGGGCTCGGAGCCGGTGTAACAAACTCCGCATCTCCATTCTTTACATTCCTGGCCCCCGCTGTTGCAATTCCTCTATTGTTATTTTACCACAATAATTTTCACGATGTTTTTTTATTATTTGCCCTGTTCTCTGTGCCATTAGTATTTCTATGGATAATATTTGTATATGACAGGCCAGAACAGTCAAAGTTTATTACACTGGATGAATTAAAAATAATATACCGGGATGAAATCGCTTCTGGATTAATAAGCGAATCAGACCTTAATTCGGCAATGAAACAGCATCAGCCACTGGACAAAATAAACAGCAGGATTAATGGATCCGGATCCATTAACTTTATAGAAGCCTTTAAATACATATTCAGCAACAAGGAAAACCTTGGCCTTATAATAGGAATAGGTGTAATGAATCTCGTGTGGGCAAGTTATTCAGAGATATTGCCTACATACTTCTCGGATTATTTATTATATTCAACAGCAACCTTGGGATTGTATACAACAATTACATATTTTGCAGGATTTCTTGGTGCTGTAGTAAGCGGGTTGCTCACCCTAAAATATAACAAACTTCTCATAATGAAGATAGGTGTGATAGTCAGCCTGGTGGCTACAATCCCATTAATATTTGTGGCTCCAGGAATATCACCATCTATTCTTTTGCCCATTACTGCAATAGGGTTTTTCGGAATACTTCTATATTTCCCACCTTTCTTTTCATACACTGCTGAATATTTTGGAAAGGCTGTCCTGGGCAGGGTTCTTGGATTGCAGTACAGTTTCATTGCACTGGCCCTGGCTTTTGGCCCTACGGTCATGCTCTCTATTGCATCCATATCATCATGGAAAATGTCCTATTTATTTGATACAGTAATGGTGCTTGTAGCTATAGTGCTTACATTTACTATTAAGGAGACAAAGAAAATGAAAGATTTAAAGGCTAAGATGGAGGTGGAATAACTCATTTCTCATTCTTAATTTCCGCAAAGTGAACGTTTCTTATTAATTTTTATAACTTATTTTAGCTTATTCTATATTGAAAATGAGAATATTTATCATATATGGCAGATTGTATTTGTATGTGCAGAATGTTTGGTTATATTGGGTATTCCACTGAGGAGTTGAATATGCTGTATACTGCTCTTGTGGAATCTTCAAGAAACGATGTCATAGGGAAAAAATACGGATATGCAAATCATGGAGATGGATATGGAATAGTAGTTTATACAAAAGATAATTTATTTCATTTCAGATCCAGCAGACCCATATACGAAGAAGCATTCAAATTACCTGAATTCAAGGGGAAGATATTTGGTGTTTTCCATACTATGAATGCACATGACAGAAGTTTGGTTTCACCGATTTTTGAACATCCATTCACGGCTTCAAATGGCAAGGAAGTATTCTATATGGCACATAATGGTGTTGTTAACAAACAATCGATTATGGAATATCTTGGTATCAATGGGATTTACAATGATACTGAGGCTGCACTCCAGTACATTGCTGTCAAAGGACTTTCCTCTGTAGATAATCTCGAAAAATACACCGAAAGTTCCCTTAATCTTATAATACTCCATCTGGATAAAGGTGAAGAAAAACCTGAAATATATTTCAAAAATTTTTACTTGGACAAAAACAAAAGGGATTATTCAGACATGTACACGGTGAATATGCCACATGGAAAGGCTATTATTTCATCGACTCTAACCAGGTATGGTATAGAGGGCGGTGTGCCTGCGAATGGAACTGGATTGATTAACCTTGAAAGTGGGGATCCATATGGCATAACTAAAAATTTTACAATGAAAGAATAGTGTTTTTATTCCGGCACTACAGTTTTTGTGCCCATAGATTTTATTATTATATTTGTGAACAGATGGTCAATGCCTTCCACAAATTGAATTTTGGACAGAATGTTGTATAAATCAGCCTGATCCTTAGAATACCCTCTAAGTATGAGATCATATTCCCCTGTAATCATATCCACTGAATATATTTCACCGATTTTCATTAATTTTTTAGCTATTTTTTCTGAATTGTTTGCATTCACAATCCTGACCATAGTTATAAATGAAAGGTGGTACCCAAATTTTGCCATATTAATATTGCACGCAAATTCCTCAATTACCCCATGTTCAAGCATGCCAGCTATTTTTTTCTTCACAGTGGGTTCGGATATCCCGGTTTCNNGTCTACCTTAGATATTTCAGCATCCATAAGAGGTAAATTCATTGAAGTTAAAAAAATTTCGTAATATTTTTGTAAAAATAAATATTTTATCCGTTATTACTTTATAAAAGATAAGAATGATGTTCTAATATTTTACTAAGTGTTAAATATGATTTATTTTTAATTTCAGATATGAGTAATATCAATATTCTCGACAGAAATTCTGTTGGAACAGGAGGTCTTGTATTTCAGGCAATGGGTCAGCTTTCTCCCATAGGTATCTTCGGAGGTTCAATACTGGGGGCAGCAGCATTTGCTTTGGGAGCCACTCCCCTATCATTTATAATTGGGCTTTTTGCATCACTGCTTGCAGGCAACTCCATATACCAGTATTCAAAGAAAATAGCAAGTGCCCGTGGCTATTATGGATACATAGGAGACGGACTTGGAATGACTGCAGGATCCCTTGCGGCATTTCTTTATATTCTCTATGAATTTGCCAATCTACTTTTTATACTTAGCTATTATGTGCTTACATTTTCACCTACACTTGGTTTTGTTAGTGGTTTGAACGTTCCGGATTACTTCAGTTATCTCTATATAATACTTATTTCTATACCGGCATTTTATGTTGTTTTCAAAGGAATTAAACTATCGTACAGATCCCAGATAGTGGCAAATATGATACAGATTATATTTGTGGTATCAATTGCCATAGCCATAATAATTCTGTCGCCAAAGATAGGATTCCTTCCATTCACTGCCTACAGAATTGGGATAAAGGGTGTTTTCCTTGGGTTTATAACAGGAAGCTACCTGTCATTTGCAGGGTTTGGATCAATAGTCCCTCTGGGGGAGGAAGCAAAGGCAGGCAGGAAATCCATTGGAAATGCTGTTCTTTATATAATTTTAATTATGGGCTCAATATATCTGCTTGGGTCATATGCAATGGTTGCCGGCTGGGGTATCAATAATATGGCATCATTCAGCAACAGCATATATCCAGGATTCATAATTATTAGCAGATTCGGGCATCTTCCTGATGATATTTTCTTCATACTGAATTTTTTTGTTGTATACCCGCTCTTCGTCACCATGGTAACTGCATTGTCCAGAAACATATATGCCATGGCCAGAGACAGAATGCTCCCCGGAAGGTTGTCCCTAATACATAACAGAAACAGATCACCACACATAGCGCTTGGATATATTCTTGCCATATTTACCGGGTTATCACTGATTTCATCAATTATATTTTATTATGCCGAGCAGGGATTCTTCAATGGATTTTTTGATGATTTCCTATTTTTTGCTACTGTAAGCACTGTTACCACTCTGGTAATACACGTAATGGTTAACTTTTCTCTTTACTCCAAATTCAGTCAGGAAAAGGAATACAATGCAATGAAAATTTCAACCCATATATTGCTACCTACAATTTCCACCGTGATAATTGTACTGGCAATTTACTATTCCGTGGTGTCACTGACATTTCCAATAGCATATGGGCCAGTAATAATTCTGGTTTATGGAATCGTGGCACTTTTATATGTATTTATAAAGAAAAAGGATATTTCAACGGCACAGATAAGGGAGGAATTATATGAATAAAGAAAAAATAAGAGATTTATTTTACAACCTGGACAACATAAACCATCTTGCAGCCTGCTCCAAATCACCAATGCTGAAGACCGTAAAAGATGCTATGGAAAGATACATAGATGATGTAATAAACCTGGGAAATCCATGGGATCTCTGGACAGAAAAGGTAGATGAGGCAAGGTCTCTATTTGCAAAAATAATAAACGCAGATAAGGAGAATATTG
>DAUP01000142.1 GCA_002505185.1 Ferroplasmaceae archaeon UBA567
AATGGACTTCACAAATTTATGATAATTGTTCCGTTCTGGAGATGAAAAATCCCAGAAACAAACCCCATACACCACCATAGAAAACATGCATAGTATAATAGAAAAATGTGGATGGGAGGTAGTATTTTTCATATACATAAAGATGGAGAAGATATATGTTTACAGGAAGGCTAAATACAAGAAGAACAAGAAAGCCTGCAAGGATTCCTATAACTATACCAGATTTAATTGACCTTATCCTGAGGATAATGGCATAATATGAAATTATGGCCGCGAACAGTCCAACTACTGTGCCTACAAGAAAATGAAACAGGAGGCCATATAGAGTACCATAAAATCCCCCTATGTTAAGAAGCCTGATACCTATCGCGGTGAACTGGTAACCAGCCGGTAATGAATCTACAAAATCAAATAAATAAAATAGTATTGCCTCAAATATAGCAGCAATGAATCCGGATATGGATCCGTAGTACAGGTATTTCTTTGGATTCATGGAATATAATTGCTTTAAATTACATAAATAATCCGGAAATACGAATAGTTATATATTCTGGAGAGTAGACAGCAAATTAATATAACCATATAATAATCTACATATATGGAATGTGAGACAATAAACTGGCTTAACAGGCATCATGGGAAGTATGAACTTAGCCATAGCGCCATGTCCCGGGTTGTCGATCTTAAGGAATATTTTGGGAAATGCACCCCTGGACATGAATCTGATCTTAGGGAACAGATAGGGAATCTACACAACATTGATGCTGAAAATATTGTGCTGACTCATGGCGCAACTGAAGCCTTTTCGATGGTTCTTTATCACCTGCATACCAAATACAGGACATTTAATGTAAACAGACCTGAATATGAGATGATTTACAAAACTCCTAAAATATTTGGCTATAGGGAAGGGAATGAATTGTTTGTGGCCAGCAACCCAAACAATCCTATGGGAACACTGGCGGAATTCCCGGATAACTATTCTACATGTATCATAGATGAGACCTTTATGGAATTTGTGGATAGCCTGGATCATTACAGTTATGAGAACGGATATATAGTAAATACATTCACCAAGGTTTACGGTGGAGGGGATCTGAGACTTGGGTATATCATAACTCCGGAGCCTGAAGATGCCATAGAACTTGAAGGGTTTAAGGGGTTAATAACAGAAGATGTTTCACCTATTAATGCTTCAGTTGGATATGAAATTTTAAAAAGGCATGATGAACTCCTGGGCAATGTCATGGAAATTATCGACAGAAATCACAGGATTCTGTTAAGGGAAAAGGGTAAACTAAAGTTTTATGAAGGGCGTGTACCATTAAAAATGCCTGTATCGTTCGTTGACTATTCTGCATATACGGACAAAGACTCAGACAGTGTAAGTGAGGATCTGGCTAAAAAAGGGATAATAGCCCTTCCAGCCAGGTATTTTGGCATTAGGGGAACTTATCTAAGGGTCTGCACAACTGGAACAGACTTTCCTGAAGCATATAAAGCCTTTGTAGGCGCACTGGAAGAAATGGAATAACCCTGTAGTTATTCCCTGCTGTATATTGCGTAGAATTCTGCTTCTGGAGTCATTTTGTCAAGTATTGCATAGGAATTCTCAGCATCGATCTTTTTCCGGCTGACTGCCCCCTTTGTCCTGTATACTTTAATAAAGTATCTGTGGTCTCCGTCTCCCCTTGGAGGGCATGGGCCACCGTAACCCAGCTCCCCGAAATCATTTATGCCCTGATAATATCCTTCATCTGTTATTTCCTTGTTCCCCATATTTTCTTCCAGTGTTATTATTCCGGCAGGCACATTGTATAATATCCAGTGGGTAAACAGCCCGGAAGGTGCATCCGGGTCATTCATGACTATAAAATAATACCCCTCTTCGTTTCTGTCATGTATTTCTATCTTGGGAGAGTGGTTTTTGCCACTGCATGTAAACTTGTCCGGTATCCTGCGCCCTTCAGATATTCCTATAACTCTCAATTCCATAGTTAACAATACATAGAATACTTATAAATTTAACTGAATTATAGGGAAGAGGCCATGATACCTTTTTCCATATGTTTTCCCAGGCGCATTGAATTGAGTACAACGGTTGTGGAACTTAGCCCCATAGCAAGCGCTGCGAATATGGGCAGTACATAATAGATTCCCAGTCCAAGGAGTGGAACAAGAACTCCTGCAGCCACAGGTATCAGTGCAGAGTTATACCCTATTGCCCAGCCTATGTTCTGTTTTATCTTCCTTATTGTATATTTTCCGATAATTATGCTGCCCAGGATATTTTTTAAATCGTTGTTGAGAAGTATAATATCCCCACTTGCAGTGGCTATATCGGATCCGGATGCCATGGCAACTCCCACATCAGCTGTTTGCATGGCAACTGTATCATTTATCCCATCTCCAACAAACATTACGTAACTCCCCTTTTTCTGCTGTTCCATAACTATTTCAGCCTTTCCTTCAGGTTTTATTGAACAGTAGTATTCCTCTATGCCAAGTTGTGATGCAATCCTGCCTGTGTTTTCAACAGTGTCGCCTGTCACTATTAAAACCCTGATATTGTTCCTGATGAGATTTTTGATATCTTTCTCAATGCCGCTGCGAAGGTTGTGCTCAACATTGAGGGAGGCCAGTTCATTCCCGTCAATGAGTAAAGATATGTGTTCTCCTGAACGCCTTGCCTCAAGGGTCTTACCCATGTATTCACCGGTTACGCCGATTCCAGGAACTTCCTTATATTGAGATATATCTAACTTCTCAGGATTCATGCCCTGTAAATATTCCACAATTGCTCTTGCTACAGGATGGTTTGACCCTGATTCTATGGAATACAACAGCGATACGGCAAGCTTTCTATCTCCGGATGTTGTGAAATTTATGATTTTAGGGGTATTGTCAGTGATCGTTCCGGTTTTGTCGAATATCACCGTATCTATCTTTGAAAGCCGGTCCATTGAGCTTGAATTTTTAATTAGTATCCCATTTCTGGACGATTCGTTTGATGAAATCAAGAGTGTAATAGGTGCTGCCAGGCCGATAGCGCAGGGACATGCTATTACTACAACTGAAACAAATACCAGTATTGAAATTATGAAATAAAGTGGATTGCCTGATGACCTTAAATAAAAATACCAGAATATGGCAGATGAAGTGGCTGCGATTAGAACTATGGGGACAAAATAGGAGGAAAAAATATCCGATATTTTCTGTATTTTAGCCCTTCCCATAGATGCCATCTGAATCAGTGAATAAATTTTATTTACAGTGGAATTTTTACCGGCAGCAGTCACCTTCACCGAAAGAGTGCCGTTTATGTTCATTGTTCCCGATGTGACATTTGATCCAGCCTTTTTAAGGACCGGTTCAGATTCTCCTGTCAGCATTGATTCGTCGATCTCTGAGCTGCCATCAGCTACTATCCCATCGGCTGGAACATTCTCTCCGGGCCTTACCTGTATAATATTCCCGGGTACGAGTTTCTCAATCATAATATCCCTTGGTATGCCATTATCCAGAAGATGCACCCTGTCGGGAATTAATGATAAAAGTGCACTTGCGGAGGAATTTGCCTTTCTTTTTGTCAGGTTTTCAATATAGTTTCCAGTGAGTATGAGTGTTATAATAAAGGCTGACGCATCAAAATAAGTATAATCCACCGGAAACAGCCCTGGGTAAAATGTAATTACAAGGGAAAAGAAAAATGCGGTGAGCGTACCCAGGCTTATGAGAAGATCCATGTTTCCCATTCTGTTTTTTACAGCAGCATAGGCACCTCTATAAAAATCGAGCCCTGCATAAAACTGCACCGGGAGCACAAGCAAAAGCAATACAAAGTTTTTAAAGTTAAAGACAAACAGATAACCAATAGCCATGATTGCTATTGAAAATGGCCATGCAACCATTAATTTTAATTTCAGGTTTTTGCTCTCAGCGTCCGGTTCGTCAAATTTATCCTTGCATCCCTGTGAACAGAAATAATACCTTGTTCCGTCTTGCTCGGAATATATTTTGGAATCTTCAGATACATACATGCCGCACACAGGGTCTACTGCCATAAATTTACCTTATGTATTTTATTGGGTTTTTTTCGAACTCCGCCTTGCACCCTTCCCTGCAGAAATAATATTTCTTACCATTGTATTCGCTTTCTATCTCCTTCTTTCCTTTCATTCCACATACGGGATCTGTTGCCATAATATCTTATTGTATAAGCATATATATAAATTGACCATGCATAATGCCAGTAAAATGACTTACTTTATTGCATTATTCTTTTCAAGGTATTCGCTCTTGCATGTTTCACAGCAAAAGTACATTTTCCTGCTATTCATTTCAATCGTCTGGGGCTTGCCTGTAATAATCCCATTGCAATAATCACAGTAGAGATCTATTTTCTCTGCGGTACTATTTAATACCCTGTTATATGCTATATTGATATTCTTATATTTTATATTGCTCGATAGTGCATCCCTGTTCATTACCGCAAGATAATTGCCATTTGCCAGTTTATAATATTCTATAATTTCATGATTATCCAGTCCATCAAGGCTTTCTATTTCTGCAATAATATAAAGGCTATTTTCAGGCTCTTTAATCTGTACTGTGTATCTTTCAATATAATTGTTATTCAACTTTCTGATAATATTTGATACTGTATTCCTGTTTAGAGTCAGCCTGCTGGATATTTCTGATATTGGCAAGCTTGAATCCTCAAGAAGAATCCTTAATACTCTGGACTCATTATAACTAATATTATTGTGCATAATGAACATATAATCTGATATTATATAAGCATATTGCCCATATTTTGTTTCTTTGTATGAGATAAAGTCAATAGTAAGGCTTTAATAACTATTCTACATTTTTATAAGATGAATATAAAAATAGGAAAAGGAACCATGGAAATTGGGGATAAGATAATTAAACTCATAGGGAACAAAGTTTTATCCGTATCAGTTATTGCTGTACAGGGGGCCTGTACAGATGAAATGTGCCCATTGATCAAAAAGCCCCAGTGCAATATAACAGAGGATTTTGAAATAAAAGATTCATACAAAATATATAATCCAGTTAAAGTGGAAATGCCAGATGAAATGTACTATTCCATAGATAAGGGGAGACAATGTGTAAAAGTAAAACTTTCACTTAATGGTAAAATAGAGATTAAGGGGCTATCATTGATCGGCGCTGTTTGAATGGATTTCTTCCGCCTCAAATTTTTTCTCTGCATTGACAGCAAAGTGTATGCCTGCAAAATAAAGAGCTATCATTGGTATTGCTATTACCACCATGGTAAACCCGGTAACGCCAGGTGAAAATATCATTCCGTATATAAGTGACCCGATAACTGCATATCTCCAGTTCTTCTTCCATGTATCTGCAGTGACAATTCCGAATCTGCTAAGGCCCACCATAAATACCGGAATTTCAAAGGATAGGCCAAATGCAATTGTATACATGAATATAAAGGAAACAAAGCTGGATATTCCTATGGTAACCTGGGCACCAACTCCAATATCAAATCTGGTAAATATTCTGAAAAGAATAGGTGCTATGAAATATATGCCCACAAAGGCACCGGCGAAAAACAATAATGATGCCGGGATTATTATGGACCTCAGCATTTCCTTTTCGCTGTTCTTCAGTGCGGGGTCAATAAATTTAGAAACTTCAAATATTATAACTGGCATGGATATAATCAGCGCAAGAGCCATACATGTATAAAAATCCGCCATGACACCATCCACGGGTTTTAAAACCAGAAGTGAAGTATTAGCTGTAAGTATATGTGATTTAAGCAGGAATAATACTTGAGCGCCTATATTATCATATGGATCGGGAAAAAGAAACATGAACCTGTGTCCAAGCAATGAAATATATTGAATTCTGAATATAACAAATATTCCAAACAAAACGCCAAAAACTTCCAGTATTTTTAATATCCTGTACCTAATTTCTTCCGAATATTTTACCAGGTAATTCAGGAGTTCGTTTTCCATATTAATTTTGCTTTAGTTCCGCTACATTTTCCGTTGCTTCCCTGGTAGTTGATTTCCCAAGTTTTGCGTTTATCTCGCCTATAATCTGGTCTATTGTCTTGTCCTTTATATCTATGTTGAGATCTTCTGCTATTTTCATATAATTGATCTGATCCTTGTTTGTATTCTGTGTTGCCTTTGTACCATTCCTCAGCTCGTTTTCAATTTCCATCTGTCCCCTCTTGAATTCTCCGCTAGCCTTTCCAAGATTCCTTGCCATTTCCGGAATCTTTTTTGTCCCTCCGAAAATAATTAGGGCAACAACAGCAATTATCAGTATATCCATATATGAATCAAACATTCTATACCACTACATCATAATCGGTATAGTATTAAAAATAGATTGCTTTTTAATTGAATATATTCATAAAATTGAATAAACATTTAGATACAAAAAATATTACCGCCCATGGCTAATGACAAGAATTACATTCCAGAGCCTGAAAAGCGGGCTTTCTTGAAGGGAGCTGGACTATCAATTGCGGCACTGATGATAGGTGGTCTCTCTGTGGAACGATACGTGGTGCCAAAGGATAGGGGTGTGCCAGTAATGGATAATTTTCCTCTTGCAATTCTTGAAGACCCCAGTGGAAATAGGATTACTACAGATGATGTGATAAAATATGCAGCTGCGAGCCCCAGTTCCACTTCTACTCCAATTCTAGTATTTAATTATCCACTTCAGGACGAACCCAACTTCTTGCTCGTTCTTAAAGGCGTTAAGATAACAACTCCCGACCGCAGTTTAGTTCCTTCTTCTGGTTATAGCCCAATACCTCCTTCCAGCAAAGCACCTATGGATGGTATAATTTACACTAGCTACGGGGGTTCTAATTATTCAATCATAGCATTGAGCGGGATATGCCAGCATCTTGGTTGCGTTCCACCTTTTCTGGACTACCATCCTGGAAATAGCATACCATTTGAGTCTAAACTTATTGGATATCAGGAAAATGCACCAAACACGCCTGCCCAGTGGCCAAATTATGGCTTAATTTACTGTAAATGCCATGGAAGCCAGTATAACCCACAGTGGGGAGGAAGAAACCTGTACAATAACGGTCCTGCAGCAAGCCCTGCAAATCATTCACTCCCCCAGATAATGCTTGCAACAGACAGCAATAATCATATCTATGCATACGGGATAAACTCTTCGAACGCAGTCATAAGAACACACCTTCAGTTTCCCAATGGAGAAACATATGGTTCACAGGTAAAAAGTGAGGATTTAACAGGTGGCACGGCAATAAGGACATCCCGGTCCCCAACTGCATATCCTTCTTCACTTGTTACTGGAGATATTACATCATCAAGTTCGGCCAAAATCTTGAGTACATCATCTCTAGATTTGAATGCTAACAGTTCCGGTATAATACTCTACAGAACCTCAGTTGTAAGCAACGAGAATGTGAATGGAATGGACTGGAAGGGAAGTTTTTCAGGTAGCACATCCAACAACAAGTTATAGGTGGAATAAATGGAAAAAGCTGAATCTAATAATTATAACATAACCGATTTAATGAAGGAAGAAAAGGATTTGCCTGAAGGATCATATAAGTTAGGTTTCAAATCTGTAACAAGCCGAGGGTATAGAATAGATGAATGGACAGGATCATGGGTCGCAACGGCACTTGTTTACCAGATTGTATCGGGAATAGTACTATTTTTCTATTACAGTCAGATCGATCCATATCATTCTACTCTATATATGATAGATGATGTCCCATTCGGGCACATTATACTTACGTCCCATCTTTATATGGCCTATGCCATGATTGCACTCGTTTACTTCCATATGATGAGGCAGTGGTTTGTTGGTACATACAGAGGAAAATGGAGATGGCTACAGTGGATGCTTGGAGTCGTATTATTCCTGCTTACAATATTTACGGCAATACTTGGTTATATGCTGGCAAACACGGCAATAGCGATGGCTGCAGTTCATATAGGTATATTATTTATGCAGAGGAGTGTAATGGGAAGAATACTTCCCGGTAACCTCATTAACTGGCTTGAAGCCATACTCATTGGAAATTACACTACGCCTGCCCTATTCTCTCACCTGCTTGCCCTTCATGTAGCAGTCTTCACATCATTAATGCTTGGTATATTTGTAGTGCACTTCATGTTATTCGAACGATCAGGACTTGCAAGTGATAAACCGAAAAAGGGAGAAATGATACCGTGGTTTCCTACAAATCTACTTTATGCAATGTTCTCTGGTATAGTTCTTGTGGGGATAATACTGATCTTTGCAGCAGTATTCCCTCAGACACTTACACTGGCATATGGATCACTGGCATATGGAACTTTTCCGGTTCCTGACTGGTATATTACTCCAGTATACAAGTTAATGGATGTTGCAGGTTACGGACTTGGTACAGGAGGTGTTCCACTTCTTATAGGCATTCTAATGTTTATATTTTTACTGCCGTTCATAGACAGATACCATAATAAAGGAGTGCTTGAAAGACCCTGGATTACTGCCTTTGGAATATTTATGCTTATAGGGATTGCTGTTATGACTGTGTGGGGTTATTCACAACCGGGATTAAGCCAGACAAGGCTTATGACATTATACCTGTGGTGGACTATAACATTCATATCGTTCATAACTGTATATGCAATGAGATTTGCAAAAAGGGATGGTGAGTTAATTGAAAACAACTAATATAATTTATTTAATTGGTATTATACAGCTCGTTGTGGTTGATCCTGTTATGTGGTACTTTACTCAGGTTCATCCATTCAGGTATGAGAGGCTCTGGGCTATAATGCTTGTTATAAATCTGTTTCTGTTTGCTGCGATAATATTTCTAATGCTGCAGAAAACAATAAAGGCGAGGGTTTAAAATGGATAAAAAATCTTTATACCTGTACTACTATTCAATGATAGTATACCTGTTTGGAAGTGTACCGTTTATTTTATACGCAGTACTCATAAAGCCAATAGGTGCAATGTACCATGAACGGCCATTTCAGATAATTTCTCCCGTATTCGGTAACTTCGGTGTATATGAAGAGGGGCTTCTTGTTATAGCTCTCGTGTTAATAATACTGTCAATCATCCTCTTCATTCTATCGCTGGGCCACAACAGGTCAAAGAACGGGAAGATATCAAATAGAACCATAATGGCTCCGGTACTGCTGTATATATTTACCTTTGCTGTAATAGGGGTGGCTTTAATATGATGGGAGACAAATTGAGTAAAATGAAAAAAAGATCTAAATATATGATAGTTACAGGAATAGTGCTTCTTCTAATTTCCATTCCAACATTCGTAGACTATAACATGTTCCCAACATACAGTGCAAACATAGGGCCTCATCAGATAAGTAGCTGGATATCCTTTTTCTTTACTTTTGTGGGATTTGTTCTTCTGATAATGGCCTTCGGGGAAGAAGATATATAATTATTTTATTATTTTATTTTCAATTAAATTTTTAATTTCTTTTTCGCTGTAGTGATTATTTTTTAAAATTTCAAATGTATCTTCACCGTGTTTCGGAGCTGTGCCATTATACATTTCTGAAATAATTTCATTTCTGTTTCTGACCCTTGAAACTGGAAAATTATATTTTCTTCCAAGTTCCAGCACTTCCATTGAATTATAGGCTGAAAGAATTATTTCTACCACTCCATTGACAGATATATCTAATCGGGAATATTTTAGATCCGGCCTTTTTATCGCCTCTGTAAAATTAGTCCAGAATTTTTCTTCCAGACATCCCAGTGCAATCTTTCCATCTGATACATTATAAATTCTATAAGAGGGATATTCTCCATTTAACACATTATTTTCTGTGAACAGGCTATACGCATTGAAGAATATGGGAATCTCCGACATATTTACAGTAATTTTAGAATAATCAAAATTCTTTAAATGATTGACTATTTCCAGTGCAGCATACATGCCTGAACCAACATCAGCAATCTGAACCGGAAGTGTGGTTTCTATTCCTGACATAGCAGTAAAATTAATGTCATGCCCCGGGATTTCTGGATTATCCCTATAACCCTTTATGGAGCAGTATACAAGTTCAGGATTGATTCTATGCAATACTTCATAACTGATACCCAGTCTTTCAGCCACACCGGCAGTGAAGCTCTCAATGAAAACAGAGGCTGTTTCAATCAATCTGTATAATATCCTTTTTCCTTCATCTGTTTTCAAGTTCACTCTGATGCTTTTTTTACCATGGTTAAGGAAATCACTGGCACCGGGGGATAAATCATCCATATAATCTCCTCTCTCAGTATCCTCTAATTTTATAATGTTATATCCCATATCGCATAAAATCCTTGTTGTTATGGCACCGGGAATTAACCTTGTGGCATCAATAACTGTTTCCATAAAAAAGTATAGTATTGTGGTATATAATTTGTTCAGAAAATAATCAATCCCTTGAATTTTGGTTTAATTCCATTGCACGTCTGTATGATCCCAGTACTGCATTGGCTATGGCAGTTCTCACATTAGCCTTCTCCATTTCATATATTCCGGCCGCAGTAGTCCCTCCAGGAGTCATCACCTCATCCCTTAAATCGGATGCTGATAACCCCCTTTCCTTCATGAGCAGCATGGTATTAATGAATGTGTCTATTACAAGCTCACGTGCCTGAAATTTTGGTATGCCCGCCAGTATCCCGGCATTTATCATTGAATCTGCCATAATGGCTACAAAAGCAGGTCCACTGCCGCTTAGCCCTGTTACCGCATCCATGTATGATTCGTTTATTTCAATAGCGGATCCAAAGCCTTTCAGCACCTTTTCTAATATGGCTATATGTTCTCTGTCAAGGTTTTTGTAACTGTATGCAGTGACGGATTTCTGTACCAGCATAGGTATATTGGGCATGCCCCGGGCAACCATGGACTCCCTGAGAACATCCTCTATGTGCGATAATGTTACACCGGCCATGAATGATATTACAAGCTTGCCTTTCACCGCATTCTTTATTTCATTCATTACAGAATCAGAGATATTAGGTTTTATAGTGAGAAGAACTATATCTCCGTATTTTGCATTATCCACATTGTTTTCAAAAATCTTGAATCTGCCTTTATTCCATTTTTCTAACTTTTCGAATGATCCTGAACTGAGAGAAACCTCAAAATCATTTTTTATTCCTTCTGCAATTGAGCGGCCCACTACGCCCAATCCTATAATTGAAGCTTTCATTGCCAATAATTGGAAGATATTATATTATCTTTTTCGATTACACA
>DAUP01000121.1 GCA_002505185.1 Ferroplasmaceae archaeon UBA567
GGTTATTAGAAAATCTCTAGATGTCATATAGTGTAAACATATAAATTGTTTATCCTGAATTCACTATTTGAGAAAATTATCCGGAGGGACATGCAATATAAATAAGTAATTCAATAAACATATATATTTACTAAAAATATATAGTAAATGCTTAATATACATTGTGAATATATATACAATGATAGAAATTGAAGAGCTAAAAAATAGTATAAATAAAAACCAGAATATAGATTATCTGGGAAATATAAAATTAATGGTATTCGATATGGATGGTGTTTTACTGAAAAATAGAAATTCATGGGATGTAATAATACACAGGTCAATGAATAAAAGGTACTCAGGGCCAGGAATGAAATACACATTTGATTATGTATACAGAAACGGAGTGCCTGAACACCTCTATGAAAACCTTACTGAAACCAAAATCAGGACATATTTAAATCTTAATGATGTATCCTCCAATGTCCTGAGAACTATTGAATATCTGAAAGACAGAAAAATCAAGACTGCAATAGTGTCTGCAGGTTCAAAGGTCTTTGCCGGATATCTTGCCGATCTTATAGGAATAGATTATCATATAGGAAATGAAGTGGATTCAAAAAACCATCGCTTTATCAAAAATGTGGACCCAGTAAAGAAAGATCTGAATGTTACGGAAATACAGGCTAAATATGGCATATCTCCAGGTGAAACAGTAAGTGTCGGGGATTCATATATGGATTTGTCTATGAGAAGGAAATCAAGGTATTTCGTGGCATTTAACCCTGCAACATCACGACTCATAGAGGCCTCTGATTTTATTGTGAATTCCACCAATTTATATGAAATAATAGAACAAATGACAGGCCAGTGACATACTCCGCCGGCTAAGGCAGGAAGCTTCCCCTTTCAACGACCTTATTTGCCCTTGCGGGTATTGATCCGATCTCCGCGGGCTTAAATTTTTAATAGTCATATCACATAGCTATACATGAAAGTACAGGTTATCGGCACATGGAGTGCAAAACTTGATCAAAGGAGGAGGAATACCTCATTTCTCCTTGATGATAGTATCCTGCTGGACTGTGGGCCTCATACAGTTGAATATCTAATAAACTCGGGAATAGACCTTAGCAACATTAAAACAGTCCTTGTTACGCATCTGCATCTGGACCATTTCGGTGGAATTCCGGAATTTATATGGCAGAGGGCATTACAGGGAATAATAAATCCTGTAAATATAATAGGAACTGAAAAAATAGAAGCCAGTACCATGTCAGTACTGGAGTATTTCAATACGCCAGATTATATGCTTCAGGGCGTCAAATTTAATATACCAGACTCCCGTGTCAATGCAGTTCCCGGAATTCACTCTATTGAGGATTATACATACAGAATCAAAGTTTCCGGGAAAACAATATTCTATTCGGGCGATACTTCCTATTCGGAAGCCGTTATAGAGAACGGAGCGAATTCTGATCTTTTCATACACGAAGCGACTTATCCCGATACCAGGGCTTATGAGGCACAAAAATATGGTCATTCAACAGTTTCTGATGCATTCAGGGCATTTGAATCCAGTAATTCAAAAACGTTTATTCCAACACATATGTCTATTGATTCAATGGATCAGGCAATATCCAGGAAAACCAGTAATATAATAATTCCCACAGAGGGAAAAGAGTACGACATATGAAAATAAAAAGAGCAGCATTTTTTGTCAATCCGCTTGCAGGCTATGGGGGGATAAGAAATAACAAAGGGTCTGACAATCTTCACCTGAAAAGCATTGATGAATCGGTATCCATAAAGCGGGCAATAGAATTCCTTGAGGGTATAAAATGCAGAAATATTGAGTTTGTTGTCCCCGATGGCCCCATGGGGTCTACTGAAATGGATAAGGCCAGCCTGAAATATACTATTTCATATTACCCTGAGAATCCAACAACATCAATGGATACCATAAATTTTGTCAGATCTGCCATAGAAGCAGATATAATATGTTTTGTAGGTGGAGATGGAACGGCAAGGGATATACTTTTGTCCGGTGTAAACCTTCCAGTACTGGGTATTCCAGCCGGCGTAAAAATGTATAGCTCTGTGTTTTCTATGAATATAAGACATGCCATAGATGTGTTCGATGATGCCTGCAGGGAAGGAATAAATTTTATGGATGCCGAGGTTGCTGATATAAACGAGGAAGAATACAGGCAGGGAATCCTGGATATTAAGAGATTCGGCACACTGAAAGTTCCCGATTCCAGTGGTATGATCATTTCCTCAAAGGCTGAATATCCAGCCTCCTCTGCATTTGACATAGCTGAATACATAATAGACCATATGAATAAGGATTTTTATTATGTTATAGGTCCAGGTACAACATGCAAGGCCATAACTGCATCCCTTGGATTCCACACAAATATGCTGGGGTTTGACATTATCAGGGATAAAAAACTAATAATAATGGATGCCGGAGAAAATGAAATATACAAATATGTGGATTCAGGGCATATAGAAATAATAATTTCGGTTATAGGTGGCCAGGGATTCCTTCTTGGACGGGGTAATCAGCAGCTTTCTAGAAGAATAATAAAAAAGGCAGGATTTGAAAACATATGTGTTATTTCATCTCCTGAAAAACTTTCCGGGATTAAGGGGCTTGCAACAGACATTGACGATGATGATATCCATATTCCAGAGTTCATCCGGGTACTTACAGGATATGCCCAGTTTAAAATAATGAGAATCAATTTTTGAAACATGTAAAAATTTCTCATTTTTCAGAAATCGGAATAATTTATATCTTATTGTTCAATTCCTGATGGTGCAGAAGGGAAAAACGCTTGCCGGCATTTCTAGGTATGTGAGGAAGTCACCAAAATGGTATTATTTCTTGCTTCCTGTAGTATTAATATTTCTGATAGACTACATAATACTGGGAAACTTTCCTGCCCTTTCTATCATATCCATCATGCCATTTATTTTACTGTTAATTATCGATTTTGGCAGTATAAGATTCACAAACAAGAAATTTAACAATAACAGAATTATGTATCTAGATTTTGTATCCCTGTGTCTGGCAACACTGTTTTTCTGGATAGGTATCCTTTTGAATCCCATAATATCCATGCCCTATTATTACATTCTGGCTCTGGCCATAGCGTTCCCCGCATTTCTTAGATTCCTTGTTCTCTATATTTATTATCCTTCAAGCATGTTTACGGCACTGTTACTGTCAATGAACTATACATTTTCCTATATTATTATAGCACTGGTCTTTTATGACATAAACCACCTTGCAACAAGATTTATTGTTCCACTCATTGCTGCAACGGTGATTTATGTAATGTTTTCCTATATGTTCCTGCTGTTCACAACGAGAGGCTTTACAAAAAAATACAAATCCCGCCCATCCGAACTTATAGATTTCTTTCTTAACAGGGACAATGACGGGGCTATAGGAGAAAAATTCTTTAGCCATGTATACAATAAGAAAAAACAGATTCCTGTTGTCACAACAAGCATAAAAAAGGGGAATGAAGGCCTTGTTACACTTGTATTTCCATATGTCCACCCAGGCCCCTTTGGAAACCTGTGCACAAGCAACCTGCCCATAAAGATCAGCTCTGAGTTGGGGATGGACAATATAATGGTATTCCATACTGCAACCACCAATAGTAATAACTGCAGTGGCAAGGACGATATTAAAAAAATTGCAGCATCAGTGAAACATTCTCTGGAAAAAATGAAATATTCTGACTTTGTTTCAGACTTTGTCAAGTTCCATGTTGACGGTTATGATGTTTCACTGCAAAAATTTGGAAACTCAGGAATTTCCGCGGTTATCCCTTATCAAAAGTCATTTGACGATATTTCCCTATCCGCAGGATTGAAAGTTATGAAAGCCCTGATTAAAAACGGTGCAGAAAATTTTGCACTGCTCGACGCTCAGAACAGCTTTACCAGGGATGCGGATGAACTGGATAACTGTGACATGATAATAAATCCCCTTATAAAAGAATTCAAGTCTACAGATTCAAAATACCCTGCTTTCATAGGATATGCAAGAAGTTATGAAAAGATAGAGGGTCTTGCCTCAATGGGTATCCAGGCATTAGTCTTAAAAATAAACGATTATTATAATGCAATAGTACTGACAGATTCAAATAATATAAGCAGAGATATAATAAAAATGGCAAGGGCAGGATCCGACAAAAGGGTAAAGAATATGGATATATATACCACGGACAACCATGTTGTAAATGTGGGTGAACTGGACATCAACCCATTAGGTATGCACTGTGATCCGGGACCAGTCGCAGAGCTGATAAACAATACTGTTCTCAAGGCAATAGAAAATTCAGGCCCCGCAACCATAGGAACACATACTGAATACATAAACGTCACAATGGGGGAGGAAAATGCCTTCCATAACCTCATGGAAACAGTTCTGTTATCAAT
>DAUP01000089.1 GCA_002505185.1 Ferroplasmaceae archaeon UBA567
CAATACTTTTGCATTTACACAGAAAACAATCTCCACTTGTAGTTCTTTTTGAGAATTAGAACCTCCTTTATTGCCCTTGAACATTCACCTATGGTTTTAACAAACTTACCAAATAATTTCTTTGATGCCTTAATTATCATTGAGAGGAGAGTATAGGCCGCTATGGTGATCCTCACGTGTATAAGTGACCCTTCACCATCACGAACCTGGTACCCTCCCATACCCAGATCCTTTGCATCATTATGAAATGTTTCTATTGACCATCGATGGTTCCATGCAGCCATAATATTATCTCCTTCAAGATTGTCAGAGACAAGGAATTTCTTTCTTCTGTTTTCCGGATTGTAAAGAATTACAAGATTAGCAGGTTTTCCGTTGGTAAGCCAGATATGGAATGAACGGTACAGTGGAAATTCCTTAAGTATTCCTGTACTGTTTTCATACAGCAAGAACGTAGATTCAAGTATTTCATCCATTGTGTAGAACATATCCCTGTTCTTTTTTCCTATCTTTCCAAAATCCTGAAATGATGCCTTCCTGTTGGACCTTAATTCTGTGGTATAATTCTCCCCAAGGAATGAGAAGCTGGAATACCATGAATCAACAACCTTTCCCGTTACATTGAAGTTTTCAGATGCAATTGCAAAGAGATTACCCATGATATCAAGCTTTGTCTTAAAATCTGTATTGTTTTCACCGCTGTCATTATCCTTCTTTATATACATCCTGGCAAGAAAGGGATAGAATTCATTGGTGTCAATATCATGAAGCATGGTAGTTACAGGCTGGTGTGCCAGAACATTATTTCCAGATGCATGGTCATAGAACCACCCAACGTTCTCCATGGCNNCTCAAGTGTTTCTGGATCAACAGCATGAATTGCCCTGTTCAATGTACTCTGGTCATATTCAGAGACAAGTGATGATATGTTGGAAATACTCTTTCTCCTTATCTCTGGAGGTATCATCATGCCCAGCAAATATTCCCTGAAGTGTTTCCGTACCTTTTTCTTCATGCCTGCTGTCATAAGATCGGAAAAATCACCGATAGTTTTAGTTATAGATGCTACAGAACCAACAGATGTCATACAATCATCTGACAAACATAGTAAAGTGGCTTAAATTCATTGTGTTTTAGGGTCGTTTTGCAAAAGTATTGTCCATATTCAAGATATTTGGAATCAGGGATGAGAATGCAGAGATTATTCTTGGCAGGAACGGGAAACCTGAACCCGATACAGAGGCAAGGGATTATGAAAACGTTCCGTTGAAAGAAGATATCAATAAATACTTTGAAAGAGAGGTAAAGCCATCAATATTTGATTACCATTATTATTAGAAACTCTTAATGGTTATTTTACCTCAAATTCCCAATCAATTTAATATACATGTCATAGAATTGCCGACCCTGGTTGGTTATATATATAAGTCGTCTTGGACCTGCAATACTAAAGACCGTTTTATCTGTAACATACCCAGATTTCATCAATATATCCAAATGATTACTTAAACTGCCCTTTCCAGTTCCAGTTAATTTGCAAAGATCCATAAAATACATCTTATCATTGATGGCCAGGGATATAAGAATTAATATACGGACTGATGACTTAAAGGCCTCCTGGTCAAGTAGATGCCGTATGTCCTCAATTTCACTCATTCGCGACTACCTCATCAGGTGCATGGTAAACAGCATAATAGGAGGAAAAAAGCCAGCCAGCTAAAGCTATTATCCAGATTAAAAAGGAGTACTGTATTAAATTTTTCAAAAAAAATGAGGAAGTAATAAAAAATAACATTGTTCCTGCGGCACTTGTTATATATGAATAAACAGCAATATAGCCTTCAATCGGTATATTTTGAAAACTTAATTTTAGATATTCAAAAATTCTAAATCCCATTGTAAATAGCACTATGTTTGTAATATACAAAAATAAAGCATAATAAAAATAATCCCTCTGAAAAAAATAGGCAAAGCCAACCAGTAAAAGTACAGCAGCTAACATATAAACGTAATTAATCCGTTTGAATCGACTGTTACGGATCCCATATTCTAATTTATAGGTACGATAAATCTTTGAAAATAGATTTTTTGTGAGTTTAATTGCTGTAAATAGTGTTATAAAATATATTAATATCCATATGATATACAGATATTCAAAATCCGTAAAGTTAGTTGAGAAAAGAATAATAGGAATCAGAATAAATTCAAGTAATGCAAATGCCCAGATGAGATAATATAGACCATATGCCCTTCTAATAATGAATCTTTCAAAGATAATTGCCTTTTTATTAATTTCTATTATATCTTCACTGTTTATATTATCCATCTGATGTAAATATTTACAACTTATATCTATTTTTATCATGTTCAAAAATTGAACTCCAGTATGATTATTTTAACACTTAATTGATATGCAATCATGGAACTTATAAGTGTTAAAACTTTGAATTATTCCTTTGACAGGCAAAATAAAGTTCTAAACAATATAAATTATACCCTTGGAGAGAGCGAAAAAAGTATTATTATAGGGGCAAATGGATCCGGGAAAACAACTCTATTAAAGTGTATTCTGGGGCTCCTTAAAACAGGCAGAGAGATAAAAGTGGCTAATCAATACTTAGACGATTTGTCTGGATACCTTGATCTATCGGCAAATATCAAAGATGCGCTGCATTTGCCAGGAGATTTAACTGTTATGGAATTTTTAAAATATCAAATGCAGTTAAAGGATAAAGACTTGAAGGATGCGACCAACCTTTTAGATTATTTTCAATTGAACAATATTTCAGGAAAGAAAATTTCAAAGATTTCTTCAGGCCAGGAAAAATTGGTTAACAATATAGTAGCACTGGCACCGGAATCATTAATAACAGTTCTGGATGAACCTCTAAGTGGGGTGGATCCTGGTAGAGCGAATTTATTGCTTAATTTAATAAATTCCAGGAAACAGTCATTTATAATTACACTACATAACCTGAACATTATAAAAGTTATTAAAAATTCTACACTGAATGTCATGGTTAGTGGATCGATCTCAGAAAAGATAATCCCTGGAGATAGGATATTTTCAATGTATGCAACCAGTGTAATATCAGAGAATGCTTTCATGGAACTTTCAATCGGTGATAAAAAGATCTATCTGACGGCCAGTGGGGATGAAAGGGATAGACCTATTGAGAAGCTAGAAGATTTGTTATATCTAAATTAGGTGGTAATAATGATATGGGTGTTATTCAAAATTGGAATTAAATCCTATTTTAAAAATAAGACAACGATATTCTGGAGTTTTGCCTTCGTTCTTGTATGGATTTTTATATATGCATATGCCTTTCCATCACCGGGAAAATCAGAGCTATTGGGTGCTGAAGCTTCATACATATCTTTTATTCTCTTATTTGGTATCAGCATAGTTTCAAGCTCCGTTGCATTTAATACTGCATCGGTTAATCTATCAAAACCATATATCACGAGATTTGATGATGTTAAGCGTTATGAAATCTACACCGGAAATTTCTTATCATCCTTAACCTTTAGCCTATCTGTTGCTATTTTTGCAATTTTGGTATCATTTGCAGTATTCACCTTAAGATTTGGTCAAGTTAAAATTGCCAGTATTACACTTCTCGTAGTTACTGTGTCACTTATCTCCATATTTTATATTCTCCTTGGAATTTTTCTCGCGGATGTTTTAATACTAACTAAGCAGGTAAAAGCCCTCCGATTCATTGTTCAGATCCCAATGATATTAGTTTTTGTCTTTGTTCTGGGACTTCAAATATTTAGAATTCCTTCTAAATATCTTATTTATCTATCACCATTCAATGAGGAATTCACACTTGCTATGATGTCATTTTTAGGTATACATGGTATTTCTATTATTTATTCGTTCACAATCAATATATATGAATGCGTTGCATCCTTAATTATATGGGTTTTACTACTATTCATTGGGGCATTTTTAGTTGAACGGGGCTATGAAAAATCAGATTATAAGGGCCAGTACAGCTTGGAGGATATATCAAGATAATTAAAATGGATTATCCATATGTTGTGTGCATCAAGTTGATTGATATTGATAACAGGATAATGGTCTCCCTCGTGGAAAAGAAGATAAGGGACTGTTATGTTTTTACCCGATCAGAGAATGGCTCAGGGGAGGTATGCTAGACGATGGTGAAATATCATATCCTACACCTGGCATACTACAGATCGGTGTCATATCACCACTTCTTCCGAACACATAATAATTATGGCAAAGAAAAGTCTTTATATTATAATATGAATATAATGTGTGATTATGTATAAATTTAATGAACTTGCGATATTGGCTTACCGCCGCATAATATTTAATTACTGGAATTTCGTTCATATTCTGCCAGCGTTAATAATATCCATTTCTATTGCACTTTTAATATTGTATCTCATAATGAGAAAATATCCTCAGGAAAAGTTATTTTTTTCTCTTGGTTTATTGAGCGCAATCGATTACTCTGGGTTTGTTTCCCCTGTGAATTATTCACTGAAGGATAATTTATTTTTGATGTGCATTGTTCAAAACCCTTCTATTGATAATTTTTCATGGTTCGATAAGGATGAATCTGAACGTATTCTTCATGAATATGAAAAAACAAGGAGGACAATATTTTTATTAAACTGTGGCACTAGACAAATGATAGGCAAAAGTAGATTTTTTAAAAAAGAATACCGCACATTTTTTCATATTTTTTATGGGCTCATTACTGCTATTTCTACTGCTGTGATTATTTTGATTCTTCTTTCAGCCCCTATTTATATTTATTTTTTAATTCCTCATTTTGGTTATCAAATAAACTATCTCATTGGTTATGTACTAACAATACTTTTTCCGCTGGAGATACTCTCCTTGATATATCTTCTTCAGAAAGACATAGTTATACTTATTTTTTCTACATCCATGATATTCTTATTAACACCATACATTTTTAAACTTAGATCCGCACCTCCCCTTTACCCGGGTATCATATTTATATACACATATATAGCGATTATAATATTAACAAATATTATTGTATATAAATTCTTTAACAGGCAAAAACTCATTAAAATATCATATATCTCTTCATTTATAACATACATGGTTTTATTTTTTATCACGTTCTTCAACATAATTATTTTCATTTATGGATAAAAAGCTTTTCTAGAGGGTCTGTTAAATATTATTTTTATTACTGGAAACATCTTAAATTGAACGATATTAAAAATTACTATATAAACACCGGTTTAAAATTGTTATCACTGTAATTTAGATATCATCCTAACAACAAAGTACGATTTATTATATATCAGTTTATTAAAATTTTTACAACAATTTTCAATATTAAGCTATAAGTGAACCTTTATATAATTCATTATAATATGGGAATATGGATAAAAGAAAATTATATGTAATTCTTGCAATAGGAGTGGTAGCTTTATTACCTGCAGCTGTATTTGCATCGGTTGTTATTGACCAGAGTTATGCAATTAGTACCACACAGGCAAATAATCCTGTATTGATGACTCAGGGACCAAATTATAAAACGGCAAATTCTTTGGGTTTTATAACATTGACAAATGGTACTGACAAAGGTCAGGTTAACACCTCAACAAACACCATAACAGTGGGAACAGTCGCTAATGATACAAGTATAGAGCTTTTGAATGTACTTGAAATTAATACATCATCAAGCAGTACCGTAACTGTCACATTAACAGTAAGTAGCACATCGGGAATAACAGTATATTATGCTACTTATGTAGCATCAGCAAGTTCTCCTGGAAAGGCTCTGACAACCAGCCCGAGCGGTGCAATATCATTAACGCCCACAACACCAATATATCTTTCAATAGAACTTACTGGATCTGTTACATCGCCTGTGACACTAACCACAACTTATACCATATCGTAAAAATAATTTTGTTAAAGGAGAGTTCTGGTGATAATGTGAAATACATGAAGATAAAATCTATATTAGTAACGTTTTTTGTGTTCTTCATATGTTTTATCATGGCAACTCCATCTTTTGCATCCGTAAACATAACTCAGGAGGATTTATTAAATGTTACAAATGTACCACCATATATTTGTTATAATAATACGGCATTTCCATATCATACTTCCTATGATTCGTCTGGATATTTTGTAAATTCAAGTTATGTATACAACAATATAACAAATAAAATTTTTTCAGAAACAAATATAAGCTCTATTTTATGCTATAATACATTATTAGGACTCTTATCACTTACAAGTAATAATCAAACAATAACTAATAATGTGACAACCTTAACTGCTATGAAAGCTCATACAGCTGCATGGATTTGTGTATATAAATTTACAAATATCACTAATTTTAAGGATTTATATATTTATGAAAATAAAAACTTAGAATATGAAGATAATAGTTATAATAATGTCAATAAAAATTATAATGTAAGCACAATAATTATTTCACCAGGAAAAAATATAGATTTTACGGTGAGTTTCAATCCAAAAAATCAAACATCACCAACGAGTGAATCTGGAAGCATATATTATATAATATATTTTGATTATAATGATATGTTGTATTACCACTATTATGGCATAATTAATATTAATATAACAACAAAGGAGTCCTCCCTTCTATAATAAAAGTAAAGAATTTCCATGAGATTTTATACAATAGGAAATTAAGCGTGGAGACAGTTCCATTCGTGACAGGTTTTTCTCTGCATTCTCATTTCTGATGAAGTATGATTCCTCACTTTTGTACGATATAACGAGCATTGCATCATATTCTATTATTAATATCTCTGAGGTCTATAAATTTAAACTTTAACTCCCGTTATTTTGCATAATAGGTATTTCAAGAGCCCTAATTATTTCCCCAGATTTTTTCGGTATTTCAGATATCTTCCATTCTTCACCGATCTTGAGCATGCTCACACGCTGTAGATGTTCTATTACATCCTCAGGAGAGTATTTCTTGAGAATACCATGCTTTCTAAGCAGGTTATAGATCCTGTAATGCATTATCAGTGA
>DAUP01000112.1 GCA_002505185.1 Ferroplasmaceae archaeon UBA567
CTATATACAGTATCAAGATCAATGAACATGAACATGTCGTTGGCTGATGCTTTTTTTTCTGCCATTTCTATGGCTAATTGCCTGCCTCTTCCCCTTGTGCACCTTGCCTGTGAAACAATCATATTATATTTTTTTAAATTGTCCTGCAAAGTTTCATATGTTCCGTCAGTGGAATAGTTATCTACAACATAGATTGATTTTTCAAGTTTTATTTTCATGACCGATTCAAGTGATTTAAGTATTATTCTATTTGAATTATACACAGTGCCATATATGAAAAGCATGAGAGATGTAATAATTAAAATTTATATAAACTTAATTATGTTTTTATGAACATAACTTTTTAAATTTCATAGTTATACATAAAAACTTAATGAATAAAAAAGAGACATTTGGATCGGGAGTGGCAATCCAGTATGCGGCTGTATTTTCAATGTTTTTATCATCCACAATATTCTATTTTCTAATAGCGCACCTTTTATCAACGACACTTGTCGGTTCCATTTCTCTTATATATGCCATAATGAGCATATCTGGAGTGTTTTTTGTTTTAGGCTTTTCCCAGGGTTTAGAACATTTTATATCTTATCATCTCTCGAGGGGCAATTATAAAAATGTAAGGGCCATAATCAGAAGAATAAGCATGTTAGCCATAGCATCTTCTATTTTTGCTTTCTTTGCTTTATACTTATTATCACCTATCATTGCAATAAAATTATTTCATTCATATTTTTATGTAACTTTTATACGAATAATAGGAATAGCAGTGTCTGCTTTTGTAATTCGTGACCTTTTTTCATCTATACTGTTAGGATTGAAGCATTATAGAACCTACTCATTAAGCTACATATTTGTAAACATATTTTCATATTTTTTCCCCATATTACTACTTCTTTTTTCAGGTAAAGCAATGTATGTAATAATAGGTATGGCCATTTCAGGAATAATCAATGCCATTCTTTTTATAGTTCTTATTTACAGAGTATATTTTAGTATTGAAAGAAATTCAAAATATGAAACTATTGATCCTTTTAAATCAATTTTCGCCTATTCTTTTCCATTATTTTTTGCATCTATTATGACAACGTCGGCCAATTATCTTGACAGGATAGTGGTATCATATTTTCTTAATTTGTCTTACATGGGCATATACAATTTCGCACTTGTCATAAGCAGTATGGCAACGGTTTTGATAATGCCCATAACAAATATACTCATACCGCGGCTTTCGGCATATTTCTCACTTAACGATATTGAAGGTTTTAGAACCAGCATAAGGACTCTGTTAAATACCGCTTCTCTCATATATATTCCCGGAGCTCTGGGAATAGCAGCACTGGGAAGAATTACTCTCTATAATTTTGCAGGGAGAAATTATACAATGGCTTATGTTCCAATAATCATAATAATGGTTGTAAGTTCACTATTTGTTGGTTCAGTAATACTGGCTGCAGGAATTAAAAGTGTGCGCCAATCAAAAATTTTCTTATATTCGTCTGGCCTTGCCCTGGCATCAAATTTAATATTTTCAATATTATTGATACCAAAATTTCTTATAATTGGGGCTTCAATATCTTATTCATCAATGACTGCTGTAAATTTTTTAATCATTTTCCATTATGCGAGAAAATTTCATGTCTCGAATTACGACTTAAAAACTATTGGTAAGATATGGACCGCGTCCCTACTAATGTTTTTCATTATATTTTACTTGCAAAGTGTATTTACTTATAATATTCCTGTAGAGATTCTATATATATTCTTTGGAATTGCAATATATATGGTAGAAATAAAAATATTTAAGATTATTAATATTGATGAATTAAGTTTTGTGTTAACCGTTATACCAGAAAGATTCAAAAGAACCAGAAATATGCTGAGATTTTTATCTTCATGATTCAACTAATATTTTATTTATCGGTAGAATCATCCGAAATTCAATAATATTTATAGTAATGCGACAATTATCTTTTACATGGTTTATATATCTGTAGTAGTTTTTGATTACAACCGTAAAGATTTCATTAGGGATGTAGTCGCATCTATTATTGAGGATGCCAGAGATATAGACGTTGAAATTTTGGTAGTTAAAAGCTACGTGGATGAAAACATAGATAATTTCCTGGCTCAAAATAATATCCGTTTTTTTAATTTATTAGAAAATAATAAGCAGAGCGATTATATTAAATGTGCAATAGAGCAATCCAATGGGGATGTACTGGTATTCCATGATGACGATGATCAATTTACTCATGAAAAAATTAAGTATTTATATAAAATTTTTTCCGAACATAGGGATCTTGGATATTACCATAATAACTATGATACCATAGATCAAAAAGGAAATATAGTAAAAAATAAAAACTATAAAACACCCACATTTAATCCAGTTTACATAAAGGATAAGGAAAAATCTCTATACTTCAATGATAGAATTAAATTCCTCTTGAAGGTAAAACCTGATTTCAACAGCAGTTCCATTGCAATAAGAAAGTCAATAATTAAAAATTTCAAACAAAATTACGATTTCAATGTAAGACCTGACACCTTTATAATGATTGCAGGATTGGTTTCAGAATTATCATTGTTTTTTGATAATAAGGTTTTGACACATTACAGAATATATGGAAATAATGTGAGCACTTCTTATAACGCGTCTATAAGCAGGATGCGTAATACTTTTATGAAAGCATTTTCAGAAGGCAAAGATATCTTTTGTTATTATTTGCGTTTTGTTGAAAATACTCCCTATACTAAGTATATGAAAATACGAATAGCAAATTTACAATTAGCTTACAATTTTTGGGCACTTCAGAAAAAGTACAAATTATCGAGAGAAAATTTCAGACTTATATTGAGAGTTGACTTTGTTCATGAATTCGGTTATTTTTTAGTTTCATTGCTTCCTTCAAACATAAAAATACTGATAATGAAAATTGTTTACAAAGCCAGTGAAAATTAATTCCATAAAATTTTGAATTCAATTCATTGATTGTGTGTTTATTGGATTACCTGAAAAGGTAGTGTTTATAGGACGTAATAAAATAATTTTTATTTAATTTTAAAAATTATCTATTGATTCCAGAAAGCAAATTATCCCTTTTCTTATTTTAATTCCCAGAGATGTTAGTTCATATGTAACTATTTTATTCTTACATCTTTTTACTATGCCCGTATTCACCAGATCTTTTAATCTTCTTGCAATTATTGTCCTGTTTGAGCCAGGTATAGAATTTAGTATATCATTGAAATTTTTTCTCGTGTTGTTATTTCCTATTACCCCAAGAATAAACATTGTATATCTTTTTCCCAGTAGGTTAAATACTGGAAGTGAAGTATCTACACATATACTTTTATTTTGATCGTATATCATGCATGCATTATTTCGGGAATTCGCCATGTTATCAGAATCTTAATATCTATAAATCTTTATCCTATTAAGAGGGATGTAGCTCATTTATTTTCTAAATCAAGTTAAAGTAAATATTTTGTTACTTAATAGCTTTTATAATTGTGCATTATAGTGTGTATATGACGAAAACAATAGAATTAAGAATATACGGAATGACATGCGACGACTGTGTAGCCCATGTTAGTAAGGGATTAAATGAAGCAGATGGAGTAACAGATGTTTTCGTTTCCCTTAAGGATGGAATTGCTATTGTGAAAGCAGATAATGAAATCAAACCGGAAGATTTGACAAATCTTAATGTATTTAAGGGGAAGTACAAAGCCCAGACTAGAAGTGTTAAAAATGACTGAATATGATCTGGCTATAATAGGCTGGGGAGCTGCTGGGTTTGCGGCGGCAATTAAAGGAAGCGAATTAACTTCTAACCAGATGAAAATAGCCTTGATTGGATATGGCCCACTGGGAGGAACATGTGTAAATGTTGGATGTGTGCCATCAAAATTTCTTATAGAAGCTTCAAAGAATTATAGAGAAGCATCACACCCATCATATGCTGGTATTAAAGCCAGTGCAAGTATCGATTTCCCCGAGTTCATGGAGTCATTAAATAACTTTGTTAGTACTGAAAGGGAGGGCAAATACACAAACGTCATAAGTAATTTTGAAAACATCGATTTGTATGAAGGGCTTGCAAAATTCATAGACAAAAACACAGTATCCGTTAATGGAAAAGAGATAAAAGCATTTAATTTTCTAATCTCCACAGGTTCTAGAACCTTTATTCCGGAAATCAGGGGACTTACTAATTACTATACCAGCGACAATATATGGAATATACAAAAACTACCAGAAAAAATTGCAGTATTGGGTTCCGGAGAAGTTGCATTAGAAATGGCATATGCGTTCTCTAATTTTGGATCGGAAGTTCATATATTTAACAGGTCAAATAGGATATTAAAGGGATTTGATGATGACATAAACAGCGAACTCATAGAGGCTCTTAGGAGCAATGGAATAAATTTCCATCTGGGGGTAAATTTCCACGAGATAAAGGAGGAAAACAGGAAAAAAACCATAGTTACATCTACAGAAACTTTCACTGAGTTTGATGCCATTCTTGTTGCCACTGGGAGGATATCTAACGTAGAAGGGTTAAACCTTAAGGCTGCCGGTATATCAAATGATAATGGAATAATTGTGGATGATACTCTGAAAACTACAAATCCAAATATCTACGCAGCCGGGGATTGTGTTAGGCAACCATTAAAACTGGAAACTCTTGCTGGAAAAGAGGGAGTAATAGCTGTGGAAAACATGTTGGGAGGAGGCAGAACTGTAAATATGAATGAAATACCATGGGTAGTTTTCACAGAGCCAAATGTAGCATCTGTTGGATATACTGAATATGAACTTAAAAAGAAGAACATAGAATACTCGGTCAGAACCGTGGATTTAAAAAATGTGGTAAAAGCAAACATTCTTAAATCGGCCAACGGTCTGGCAAAGATAATAGCAGACAGGGACAAGAAAATAATCGGAGTACATGTGGTTGGCCCAAACGCAGCGGAATTTATTATCGAAGGGGTTTATCTTATTAAGAATAAATTAACCTATAATGATCTGATAGATTCCGTCCACGTATTCCCAACAGTAGGGGAATCAATTAAAATAAGTGGTCAGGCATTCATAAGGGATATATCCAAAATGAGTTGTTGTATGGATTAANNATGATTGTTAAAAATGTTAATAATATTCTAAGTAAACTAAGGAACGACCACTATCTTCTAGCAATTGTTTCAATTTCCTCGATATTTTTCATATTGTTTTCATTATATTCTATACTTGCATTTAATCTGGTAGAAATGTCTGCATGGGATATGGGAGTTTATATGCAGGCTTTGGCATCTGGCACTAGCGGTCATCTTTTTTATTCTGCCCTTATTCCTGGAAGTTATCTGGCTGAACATTTTTCTCCTATTTTGTTTATCCTGGTGATTCCCTATTATTTATTTCCATCTGCTTACACCTTAATTATATTGCAATCCCTGGCCATTGCATTTTCAACACTTGTACTTTATCTGCTTTCGCGACGGATACTTGATAACGTGCATACCTGGCCAAATAATAAGTTAATAAATCCTTCAACAATATCATTAGTTATATCCATAGCATATATTATGTCACCCCTAACTGAGAGCCCAATTTTTTTTGATTTCCACCTCATGGTTTTTTTACCACTTTTCTTTTTTTTAGCTCTTTATTCATTTATCACGAAAAGATATATACTCAACATAATTTTCCTGGGGCTTATAGTTTCGTTACATTCAGCATTCATATCCATAGCTTTTACGACAATCATTATGGAGATATTCCTCAACAGAACATTACATTTAAGCAGTAGAAATTCTGTTGTAAAAGATACTGCATTTGTTATCCTTTCTTTTTTTATCCTTGGATCCTATTTTGTATTAGCTGGAATATTAAAGGCAGATATAGCTGGTATTTCACTGGTGGCAATACCTAAAATCCATGTATCCGGTTCAGTAGGGCCTATTTCTATTTTTGTTGATCTTTTTAAAACGCCTTTGGTTGTTCTAAATTTGCTTACAGCAAATTATATGTTAAAATTAACACTCCTATTTTTCGCTTTTGGAGGTTTCGCATTTTTGTTTATAAGGTATCCCATAACAATATTGACATTTGTACCATATCTTCTTTATTCAATGTTTTCTAGATACGGATCCTATTATGCCATAGGATATCAATACCCTATGATGTTCATCCCAATGGTTGCCTTTAGTTCTATTATGGGCATATATGTGTTAGCAAGTAAACAGAAGCGAATAAAATTTGGCAAAACACAGCTATATGCTGCACTTGCTATCATAATAGCCGTAGCCATAGTTGGATTTTCTATTGCAACTCCTCTTGTTTCAGGCTATTCATTTAATAATAGCCTTTCAGACTCTATATCTCAGCATAACAATACACAGTACATGGAAAAAGTCCAGTTTGAACACAAAATAGCAAGATCAATAGGCAAAAATGCCTCTGTAGTAACCGAAAATAACTTATTTCCTTTATTTGGAAATGACCCTAATGCCACCGCTTTTCCATTTACTACAGATGTTGTAATTAATGGATACTATTATCAATTCCTTGTAGATGACCAGAAAAGCATGTGGTCTAATGAGGTCGCCAATTTCCAGAATACAAATATGTCGCTCAATATGCTTGAACATCAATATATTCAATCGGGGAAATATGGAGTATATGCCCAGGGCTATGGTATTATTGTACTGGAGAAAGGTTATACTGGTTCGCCGAAATTTGCCTAATAAATTATTTGGTGTTAATTCCGGCAATGTTTTCTACAAGGTTTTTGATGCCATTTTCATATGAATGATCTCTGGCATAATAATAACATTTATCAGCAAATTTCTTTTTTAAACCTTCGTAGTTAAGTAGTGCAAAAGTACATTTCTCTAGTAATTGGTTAAAATTTCCCAGTTCCACTGAGAGTATATAGTCTTGAATATCAGAATATGTATCCAGAAGGTAAGCAACTACCACATCGCCATATCCCCATGCTTCATAAAATGTGATAGGAATTCCATCTTCCTGACTGGGAAGTACATATATCTTAGCCCTGGCAAAAAGCTGGTATTTATCATCTTCGCTTAAATTTGTTTTTATTTCCAAATTCTTAATATTATTAGATGTAATGAAATCATTTATTTCTGATATGGTAGACTCATTGGCAAATCCACCCATTGCAAATCTCGCATATTCAAATTTTTTTGATAAAGCCGCAACAAGATGAAGATAGTCATACAATCCCTTATTGGCAGTAAACGAAGTTAGAAAAAGGAAATCGATATCTTTGGTTATGCTATGTATATAGGAGATCGGTTTTATAAATTTACATTTGATTCCAGGGCTTTCAACAATCACATCAACCTTGGAATTTAAAGATTTGAAATAATTTTTCATATACAAATTTTCAGTATATATTTTGGTATAAATAAATGACATAAACCAGATCCCGAGTTTATAATCAAGATAATGAGGTAAATATTGAATGAATTCCTTAGGTGATTTTGAACTAGGTGGTATATGATAGGCTGGACCATAAAATCTCATTTTTCTTCTAAAAATTTTTATAAATAAGGCAATAAATATATCTGTAAAATATTCGTTTTCCATAATAATTAAATTTATTTCACCGTTAAATAAATAAGGTATAAGTTTTTTTATCATATTAATATAATGAGATTCAAAAACCATACATTTCTTTCCTGGCCAGGCCTCATAAACAGATTTGAATATGGCTGGACCTCCTCGCATTTCTGTATTTGCATGCCCAAGAAATAATGCAGTTCCCATTCTCGTTAATCAATACTATATATAAAATATGTTAGGTACTAAAGGTTAAATTACTACCTCCCACAACTTTATCGTTTGGCATCACATTTCAAAGGTTGATGGTATATTCTTCACAGGATTGGGTTCCTTCATGTCATGTCATGTCATCTACCTAGTTGTAAGAACACATCTAGAGTAACATGCTATTCGTAAGAATAACAATATATGTTTCTATGGTTTAATCCCGTCTCTTAAGGCATGGAACTTATCGATTATAATTAATAAACAATGATTAAATATTAATTTTAAATGCATGGCTATTGAGGATCGCCATTTTTGCCAATGGGATATTGTTTAATAAAGTAGGAGGAGCGCAGAAGCACATGCGTGAAGTTATAGAAAGATTTCCACAGTTTTATGACATAGTTTATTTTCCGGAGCCTCAAACCTATCAAGAAAAAGGATCATGCGATTTTGAATATATAAAATATCTAAATACCATCAATATTAAAATTAGCGAATATTTCATTAATTTTTCCGGAAAAGAAGTAATTATGCAAGATATTATTGAACATTATAGCATGGAAATAGAAAATTGCGATTTTATATATGATTTGGATTTTCAATATTATGCTGAAAATTTCAAATATGGAGGGGAGTTATCACTAACACTAAGTAGGAGAATGGGTAAGAAAATGGGTGTCTGTCTTCAGGACTTAGGGGATGTGAATATGCACTTTTTCCATGAGCTGTACTCGGGTTTCGCATTATCGTTAATTGCACCACGTTTATCATTGTTTGTAGCTGGTATATCTATATATGACTATATAAATAGAAAATTGACATTAAAAAAACTAATAAGTAATAAAAATCTTGAATTTATATCCATAGTCAATAATTCCTATAAGAAAAATATGCACATTCGATTTAAAAATGTCTATAGGCTAGAACCCTCAAATGCACTGGACACTAAAATTCAAAAATACCGTGGGATGGCAAAAGAGAATAAAATCATATTTTTTGCAAGATTGGTGTATAGAAAGGGAATATTTGATTTTATTCGTGTTGTAAAAGATATTACAAAAACTTCTGATGTGAAGGTTATCATTGCAGGGGAATTCCAACACAAATTCGAAAAAACTTATTTTTTCACCCTTTTATCAAAATATGATCTTAATGAAAGCGTGAAATATCTGGGTAAACTCACGGATGATGAATTATATCAAGAATTATCAACTGCAAGCTTAATGATCTATCCTTCCCATAGTGATTCTTTTTCACTATCTATATTACAGGCCATATACTTAGGAACACCTGTTGTAGCCTATGACATTGCAGGAATTTCACTGTATAAAAATTTCAGTTGTGTTAAACTCGTTAAGGAATTTGATATAAGAAAAATGGTGGAAATTTCACAAAATATACTGAGTAATAAGAATATCAGCTTTAATGATGCCACTCTAGATGATTTCATTAACCAGCATCAAGATTGGTTTAATGTTGCTAATGCCCACAAAAAGATTCTTGACGTACATCTACAGTGAGAGGAAAGACGCATTACGGTAGATTAACACACAAAAATCTTATATTTAACCAATAGCATATAATCAACGTCGTTGGACCCTATGTCGCTTATATGTGGTCAGATAAATAATAATTTCTTATCATTTTTATTAGTTCAAATATGCTATTTTTGACCCAAACATACGTGTGTGCAAAGTTTGCACATACATCATAAATGTTGTATTATCCCGTCTTTTCAGTAAGAAATTACATATAAAATAAATATTCGTCCAACGGTATATAATCGCCATAGGTTGGACCGAAAAAGTATTAATAAGCATCTTCCATATCCAACATTATTATGGCAAAATTTATTCTTTACCTGCCATACTCAGAATTTATTGACAAGTATATACACAAGGCACTTGGAGCTATACCCATAGGTTTCAGAGATATAGGATTTGACTCACAAATTATTGTAGGAAAAATGGAATCAGAGGAATACAGGCATCTTGGCATAAAAATTCACGAAACAAATAATTTAGATTCCAAATATGTAGTTACCGATAATAGAAAGATGCATATTATTCCAAGATTGCTAAATTTTCTTAATTTTAACGAATTGATAGCCGTTTTTAAAATTCTGAGAGAAGAAAAACCCGATATTATAATAGCATTTAACAACTCAACATTAACCGGTCCTATAATGCTTATATACACATTATATTGCAAAATATTTAAGGTAAAAAGTAGACGTATATTGAAACTTGATAATGATGGGTCCGAGCTTTTACACATGAAAAAATTACGAAAAAAATTGATATATTTATATTATGTCGGCTTATCTTTTGTTTTCCAACGCATTATTACAGAAACCAGCTGCGGATATCAAATTTTCATGGATACTCCAAGAATTAAGAATAGGCTGAGAGTAGTTCCAAATAGTGTATCAAATGATTTTCTGAAGAGATATGACGAGGTTAATAAACAAAAAAATATTATCACTGTATCTAGAATTACACCTGATAAAGGATTAGATATTTTAATTAGAGCATTTGCTTCCATAGTAAAAACAAATCCGAATTGGACTCTAGAAATAATAGGCGAGGTTTCAGATTCTAACTATTACAAGGAACTATTGCAGCTAATAAATGAAATAGGAATATCAGAGAAGGTAAAATTTCTTGGGCTCCTCACAAGAAAACAATTAATAGAAAAATACAGAAATTCTTCTATTTTCTGCCTTGCATCAAGGCATGAAAGCTTTGCAATAAGCAGGCTTGAGGCAATATCTCTCGGAATGTATGTCATTACTACCACAGCTGGGTGTGCAAAGGATTTTAGCCAATATGGAGCTTATATTGTTCCTATTGAAGATATTAAGGCACTGGAAAGAGTCATAAGAGATGGAGTAAAATTCTTTGAATCTGGAAAGCCAAATACAACTAATAATAAAAAGATACCTTCATATTCGGATCTGGCTTCCATAATATCTGACGTTAATTTTTAACTGACACTTAATGTAAAGAATTTTATATACGTCGAATAAATGCTTTATAATGAAATCGGCTTTGATCACAGGCATTACCGGGCAAGATGGCGCTTATCTGGCCAAATTGCTTTTAGAGAAAAATTACAAAGTTTATGGGTTATACAGAAGAATTAGCACTCCAAATTTCTGGAGATTGCAGGCTCTGGATATCTACGACAAGGTAAATTTAATATCCGGGGACCTTTCTGATTTATCATCAATTCTCAATGCGTTCAAGGCTTCTGACCCAGATGAGGTTTACCATCTTGCAGCCCAGAGCTTTGTTGAGGCATCCTTCGAATCCCCTTTGGCTACAGCCGAGGTTACCGGCCTCTCAGTAACAAGGATTCTGGAGGCTGTTAAACTGTACTCCAATAAAACCAAAGTTTATTTTGCAGGCACAAGCGAGATGTTTGGTTCATCCTATAATGGCAAGCCACTGACTGAAAATGATCCATTTAACCCCATGAGCCCATATGCGGCTGCCAAGCTTTATGGTTACTGGATATCCAAAATTTACAGAGAGGGATATGGCATTTTTATTGCTTCGGGAATACTTTTCAACCATGAATCCCCACTGAGGGGCATGGAGTTTGTCACAAGAAAAATTGCCAATGAGGTGGCTAAGATAAACCTTGGGCTTGAAAAAAAGATACATCTTGGGAATATCAATGCAAAGAGGGACTGGGGATATGCTCCTGAATACGTTGATGCAATGTATACAATGCTTCAGCAGGAAAAGCCCGATGATTTTGTAATTGCAACCAATGAAACGCATACGGTAGAGGAATTCATAAAATATGCATTTGATTACATAAAGGAAGATTATGCAAACTATCTTGAAATAGATAAAAAATTTATCCGCCCACTGGATGTTCCTACCCTACAGGGAGACTATTCAAAGGCCAGGGATATCCTGAAATGGGAGCCAAAAACAAAGTTCAGGGAGCTGGTAAACATGATGGTTAAAACAGAAATTGACAGATGGAACAGGTATATGGAGGGAGAAAAATTCGCATGGGATGTTCCGAATTATCCAAATGAAAACAACCTTCTAAAAACTTACAGGGGTAATGTAAAATGATTCCAGTATCTGAACCTGATATAGGTGAAAGGGAGATAGAATATGTTGACGATGCTGTCAGGTCGGGATGGGTAAGTTCACATGGCGAATATATATCAAAATTTGAGAAGGGATTCAAGTCTTACATAGGGACTGAATATGGCCTAACTACCTCTAACGGCACAACAGCCCTCCATCTTGCCCTGTCGGCTATAGGGATTAAGGAGGGGGATGAGGTTATTGTGCCGGATTTAACCTTTATCAGCCCTGTGAATGCAGTATTGTATAACAGAGCCACCCCAGTTTTGTGTGACATTGACAGGGATAGCTGGTGCATAGATACGGAGAAGCTGGAAAGGTTAATAACTAAAAAGACTAAGGCAATAATAGTTGTGCATCTCTATGGGAACTCTGCTGATATGGACAGGATTATGGAGATAAAGGAAAAGTACAATCTTTATGTAATAGAGGACACTGCTGAATCACTTGGAACCGAATATAAAAAACAAAAACTGGGCTCATTCGGGGATGTTGGATGTTTCTCATTTTATGGAAATAAAACCATGACAACGGGGGAAGGTGGATTTTGCACGACCAATAATGATGAGATATATCAAATGATGTCAATTCTCCGGGACCATGGAATGACACCAGAGAACAGGTACTGGCATGAGTACATAGGATACAATTATCGAATGACAAACTTGCAGGCAGCACTGGGAGTTGCACAGTTAGAACGGCTTGACTATTTTATCAGCAGAAAAAGGGAAATTGCTGCGAAATACAAAAAATACCTGGAGGCTTATGTGACACCACATCCCACCGGTGACAATTATAATGGCACATACTGGTTATATTCCATACTGGCTAAAGATAAGAATGAAATGAAACTGCTAATAGATTTTCTTTACAGAAAGGGCATAGACACGAGAAGATTCTTTTACCCTGTGCATTTAATGCCCCCTTACATCCAGTTAAATAAAGGAGATTACAGATTCAGTGTAGACATATCTGAAAGGGGCATAAATTTACCAAGCAGCGTTAAGCTGTCCTCTGAGGATATATCCTATATCTGTGAATCCATAGAGTCCTTTTACAGGGCACATTGAAAATATATTTTATCTATTTTTGATTTTCATAGAAATCTATTGCTTTAATGAAATCTTCATACGTTTTCCTAATGTCATATTTCATTGCGGTTTCTATGGCAGATTCTGAAATTTTCTTAAGATGTATATCTTTATTCATTAACTTATTAAATTGAGTGAATATTCCCCTAGGGTCTCTGGATGGCACCAAAAAGCCATCTTTACCGTGAGTGATGACAGTTTCGGGACCACCACATCGAGTAGATATTGATATACATCCTGCTATCATTGCTTCTATAAGTGGTTCTGAAATTCCCTCTTCTAGAGATGGTAATAAAAAGAATCCTGCTTTACAATATAGTTGTTTAAGTTCTCTTTGAGATATATTATAATGAAATTCTATGAAATTTGGCAAAGGATTACTATAATCGCCGAAACCAACAATAGACAAATTTGGGTATTCTTTATTAATGAGCCTTAATGCCTCAATTGCATATTCCGCACCCTTTACTGCATTAGACCTTAAAGGCACAAGAATCATATTTGTGTTCTTATTGTCAAAAGTTGTTGTACATTTATATTCATCAAGACTTATACCTTCTGTTATTAATGGAATGTTGATACCAAATTTTTTATTAAGGAGAGGGTTGGCAGATATTTTATTGCTAATTTTATAGGCAGTTTCTAGGTATTTTAGGTTTTTGACATTGCTATTTTTTATATCAACTGAATAATCGTGATAAAGCAAAAAATAAAAATTCTCAACGTTTTTTGTTTGATCCGGTACCAAAATTCCCCACCAATAACTAGTTACTAGCCTTTTTATGTGAACATTAGGTAATTTATAATTTGAAATAAAGATATTGATTTTTGGATTTAAATATGTATTAGAACTTCTCTTCCTAATTTTTAAATAGACTTTAGAAAATATTTTACTATAAAGTACTTTAGCTATTTCGATCTTTAAAAATAATTTAACACTATTCTTTCTAGAAAATCCGTAAAATGAAGAAACTGAGGCATAAGACATATAAAGTATGCCCACGTTCCAACCGTCGGCCGCCAATGAATTTGAAAGAAAATCAATTTGTTTATTCACAGCTCCAGAAGAATGATTAAAAGGTTTTCCCCACGTAATAAATAGATAATCCAATTCTTTCACTTTCTTCATTAAGCATGAATTAAGTTACATTATATAAATTAATCACATTTATTTTGATTATAATATTTTATTTAGCATGAGAAGTAGTTTACACTGTGGAAAATAAGTATCATTATTTATACAGTATGTTTTAATACATTTAAAAAATTCACTTTGATGAAATATTCTATATGCATATCCGTTTATAACTCAGAAGAAATAGTAGAACAGTTTTTAACTCCCTTACTAAGCACTAATTATGAAATTGTGGTTATTAACGGAGGTTCTACTGACCGGACAGGTGATTTACTTTCCCAATTTAATCAAAGAATAAAGTTGATAAATCAAAAATGTACAAGAGGAATGGGCAAGAGGAATGGGCAAGAAATTGTCAATAGAAAATGTCATGGGAGATAATGTAATTTTGATAGATTTCGAGATAATGTAATTGTTTTA
>DAUP01000036.1:0-1513 GCA_002505185.1 Ferroplasmaceae archaeon UBA567
CCTGTTGAGAAATATATGAGTGGTACCCTGCTCTTTATGTCCTCCACCAGTTCTATAACATCATTTTTAAGATGTTTTTCGAATGTGTAAGGGGATAATGCCCCGAGCCAAGAATCAAATATCTGTATGGCATCCACACCTGCATTTATCTGAATTTTAACATAATCTATTATCATATTCTTGATCATTTTTTTCATAGTGGCAAAGTAATTATCATTCAACATTACCTGTTTTGTGTATAAAAGGTTATTATCGGACATCCCGGAAATTACATAGGACATAACTGTTATTATTCCTCCTGAAAATCCTATTATTGGTGTGTCGGGGTGATTCTGCCTGAATAGGCGTATTGAATCATATGTTCTGTATTTCAACTCAGCTGGATCAAATTCATGTATTCCCTTCATATTCCTGTTAAATCTATAACCGTTTTCTATTTTAGGACCGAGACTGTTAAAATCTATTTTATACCCCATTGCCTCCAGTGGAAGTATTATATCTGCAAATATAATTGCAGCATCAACCCCGAGCAACTTTACAGGCGCATATGTTATCTTTTCTGTGATTTCCGGATTCCTGCACATTTCCCGTATATTATATAATTTCCTCAATTCCTGGTATTCACTCATGTATCTTCCTGCCTGGCGCATGAACCATACGGGTATGTGGTCATGTGGTTCTCCTTTCAATGCGGAAATGAAGTTATTCATGGCTTTACACGCCTTATAGTCCTGGGATAGGGAATTGTTTCTCTGATATTAGATAGCCCACATATCCACATCACAAGCCTGTCTAGACCAAGCCCAAAACCACTATGGGGAATGCTTCCATATTTTCTTAGGTCTACATACCAGTAGTAATCTTCGGGGTTCAGGTTATTGTCCCTTATCCTTTTCAGCAGCTCCTGCAGGTCATATATTCTTTCTCCTCCGCCCACAACTTCACCATAACCCTCTGGTGCGAGCAAATCATGGCACAGTATTTCTCCAGGATGATCAGGATCCGGCCTGTGGTAAAAGGTTTTAAGTGATTCTGGATAGTCCGTCACAAATATAGGGTTGTCAAAGTGGACCATTAGGCCGTATTCCTCATCTGCCCCCAGGTCATCACCATATTTCAGATTCATACCAAACTCCCTTGACTTTTCAATCAGGTCGCGGTATTTTATCCTTTGAAATGGGATTTTTATGTTTTTGAGCCTGTTAATATCCCTGTTTATAGTCTTAAGATCTTCCTCGTTGTTTTTCAGGACTGCTTCTATTATGAACTTTATCATTCTTTCCTCATCGGCCATCATATCATCATTGTTATACCATGCCACTTCTACCTCTGCATGCCAGTATTCTGTTAGATGGCGCCGGGTCCTTGATTTTTCAGCACGGAAGCTTGGAGCTATTGTGAATACCTTTTCAAGGCTGTATATCAATGTTTCAAGGTAAAACTGTGTGCTCTGTGTCAGGTTGACTTTTTCTCCAAAATAATCCACATTAAACAGGGATGATCCGCCTTCAGT
>DAUP01000036.1:1573-1700 GCA_002505185.1 Ferroplasmaceae archaeon UBA567
GCAATGGGAAAATTTTCATTCCTTTCATATATCCTGTAGGATTCTATTGACATTTCATAACCTGTCACTGCACGGGACTCCCGGTATAACCTGCCTGACAGTTCGAGACTGCTTTCTACTGTGAGGG
>DAUP01000036.1:1822-5150 GCA_002505185.1 Ferroplasmaceae archaeon UBA567
AACATTATTAAATTCTTTAACAATATTTTAAAGGAGAATAAATATGTACATATTGCTTGAGGATGAATACGTGATTAGGATTCCGCCTGAACTGCTGAATGATAATTATTCAGATGCTGTTGCGGAAGCATCAAAATCAATTTTAGAGGGAAAGCTGGTTGACATTCAGGAAGGCCAAAAAAATATTGGCAAATCCTATATAGTTTCTGTAAACAGTATAGAAATGAAGGGAGAGGGAACTATAGTACATGGGGATGGAGGAGTATACCAGTCTATAAAATACAGCGCCCTTGCATATTTTCCGAAGATGCAGGAAGTTGTTGATGGAATAGTTGTCGCGGTGCAGAAGTTCGGTGCCTTCATTAAATTTGGTCCATTTGAGGGGCTACTGCATATCAGCCAGATTATGGATGATTCAATAAATATAGATATGGAGAATCAGAGAATAGTCGGCAAAGATACAAAAATGGAGCTGAAGGTAGGAGATAAAATACGTGTCAGGATTGTGGCATTAAACTTATCTTCTTCTTCCCTGTCAGATACCAAAATAGGGTTTACCGCCAAACAACCCGGCCTCGGTAAAGAGGAATGGGCAAAAAAGGAAAACGTAAATAACTGAGGTAAAAATATGAAAAAAGCATATAAAGCCTGCAAAATTTGCAAAAGGCTGACAACTGAGGACGTATGCCCTGTACATGGAGAAGAACGCACAAAAGAAGACTGGTTTGGGTTTTTGATAGTAAACGATGCAAATTCCCAGATAGCCAAAAAAGCGGGAATAACAGAAAACGGTATATATGCCATTAAAGTTAGATCATGATATTATAATAGATTCCAGGGAAAGGGAATATATAAAAAATTTCAAGTATTCCCTGTGTACTGTGGATGACATAAAAATACTGTCTTTAAAAAATAAAATAATTTCCGTAGGTGATGTCACAACGGAGAATCTAAAGAATGCAGGAGTAAATATAGAACTCCAGATAGTAGACCTTGTGACGGAACGGGATAAGAAAAAATTTATGCATATACAGGGTTCAACCATAGTTTCAAATCCNNAGGATAGAGGTCAATGGTGAAGAGGATCTAGCCGTTATACCAATAATCTTTTATGCAGATAAGAATACAGTAATAGTTTATGGCGTACCTGACATTGGTATGGCGTACATAAAAATCAATGATGAGATAAAAGAAGAAATAAACAATATGATAATGGAGATGTATAAGAATGAGCAATGAAAAGTTAATTAAGAATTTCAGAGTGGATTCCGAGAGGGATAATAAACTGCTATTCAGGAAGGAAATAAAATATACGGTGGACTTTAAGTCCGGAAAAACGGTTAGCAGGAACGAAATAAAAAAACTGCTTATGGATTATTACAAAGCAAAAGAAGATGTTATAGTTGTCGACCGGAACATCCAGGAAACTGGAAAAGACTCCTTAAAGGGATATGTGAAAATCTATGACACTAAAGAGCATGCAATGTTGTATGAACCGGATTATGAGCTAATCAGAAACGGATTAAANNGCAGAACATGCTGACCGTTACACATGTGGGAAATGTGGATATACTGAATTTAAGAAGAAAAAATAATTTTTTTTATAAATTATAAATTAACCCGGTAGTCTCTCCAGCCTGTTTTTCTATTGCTGTTATTCTGCGCCTTATAAGTTCTGATGATTCCTTATTATCTGTTTTTAACTCCAATAAACTTACAAGATACGTTAACTCGTAATCAAGAACCATGGCGAGATTTCTCAGGTATTCCTGTTTGTCTTCATGAACCTTTTTTCTCTGTGCAGCCAGAAAACAGTCCATATGCACAGGCCCTTCCTTTGTAAAGGTAAATTTCTCTCCTGTTTTTATTATTCTGTTACAAATATAACATCCGTATTCCATGTACCGTAATAATTTAAAAGATGTTAAATTTATCGGAGGCTGTTATGTCAATTATGTTCAGATGGATGAATAATCCAGTGTTTTGAACATTAAATTATAATAAAAATAACTATTTCTATAACTGTATNNTTCTTAAAATCATTTCTTGATTTTCTTTACCATGAGTTTTAGGCCAATCCTTCCCGTTACAACAACTTTGTCATATTTTTCTATGGGTTCTTCCCCATTATTAATTGCTTCCCATGATACACTATCAATAGTGACAAATCCACTGGCATTCTTATCAATATTATTCGTGGCTATGCCCATTGCGTTTATCACTGCTTCTGGCCCCGTGTGCCTTCTACCCCTCTGGGAAGAAATTATCTTATAAAGATAGTAAACCGTTACGGTAATAATGAGGATAAGAACGATTAAAACCAGAATCACCGCAAATATAAGGCTCCCTGGCAGAGCAGCTGCATAATCCATTAGAATACCATAAATCCACATAAATTAATATATATTACCTGCTAAAAAGTATTTCTATTAAATTTATTTTTATACACCTGATTCTTGTACCTTATTCGTACATATTCTTTGGTGGTGAATTGGCATCCAGAACTTCTGCTATGAGCTTGTCCGCATCTCTGTCATTTAACCCCAGTGAGGAAATAAGATAGCTCTTGATTTCGTCCCTTGTTTTTCCAGCCTTTGCCATTTCTCTTATCATCATAGTTGTCCGTTCTATAATGCCGGAGTTGAACTCGTCCTCCAGATTAAGTGCCCTTACCATAAGATAAAATGCAGCAAGTATTGTATTCAGTCCTGCGTTTAGAACATCCCTTGTCAGTGCTGATATGTCAAAATCCTCCCTTGCTATAACCTCTTCATTAATACCCTCAAGCATGAATTTAACCAGCTCAATTTTTTCATTTAAAATCAGAAGTGTCCTATATATTGTAAGGCGGGGCTGATTTTCTATTGTGGCAGTTTCAATGCCAGTTCTGACTATAAGATTAAGATTCTTCCTTTCCCCACCCACATAAAGAAATATGTCAAATGGTATCTTATCATTTTGAAGTGCTATGTAATCTCCTGCTTTTTTAATGTTCCACTTTAAGTCTATTAATGAACCTGCCTTGTCTGATCCTGAACTTAACCATTTTAATATATCATCAAGAGTTGCCATAAATAATACATATAAACAAAGTATTTTAATTGTTTTATTGAAAATTAAAGGGCTTTGTATCTTTTTAGCGAGACCTCATAAATTTCACCACTGGACCCCAGGGAATTCAGTATTTCATCTACCCTTTCACGTGGTATGCCTGCATTGGAACACGAAATAACAATGTCATCATATTTGCATCCAGGGCCACTGTCATTGCTTTTGATATAATCAAGCACAAATGTTTCAACATTTAATGTCTGGGGAGCACTGGCAT
>DAUP01000035.1 GCA_002505185.1 Ferroplasmaceae archaeon UBA567
GTAATAGTAATTTATAATCGGATTCAATACGTAAATTTATATTCTAATTGAATATCATAATTTGATGGAATTCAATAAAACCAAGGCTATGCATTTTCCCAACGATGTTTACATTGGGCATAACGCCATTGATAGTATACGTCAAGTGGCTGAAAAAAATTTAAAATCTGGTACAATTTTGATCATTTCGGGACAGAAAACGTACGGAATAGCGGGAAAAGCCGTGGTGGATCGACTTCATGGACTTCAGTATCACATTATTATGACCGGAACTGCAACGATGGAAGCAATACAAATGGTCAAGGAAGAGATATCACATAAAAAGATAGGACTGATTATTGGTATTGGAGGAGGGTCTAAAATTGATATGGGCAAAAAGATTGCCTTTGACCTTAATGTGCCATTCATAAGTTTCCCTACTGCACCAAGCCATGATGGTATTGCATCCCCAAGAGCATCCATATATGACGGAAAATCTTTTCTATCCATAGAAGCTGCAATGCCTACGGCTATCATAGCAGACACCGGAATCATGGCAAAGGCACCATATCGTTTTGCCGCTGCCGGTGCATCTGATGTTATAGCCAATATTACAGCAGTTATGGACTGGAAACTGGCCAACAGGATAAAAGGTGAGGGATTTAGTACAACAGCAGCAGTGATATCTGAGTATTCCTCCAGGGAGTTAATAGAAAATGCTAATATTATTCAGCCGGGACTAGAAGCCAGCATATGGATGATAACAAAACAGATACTTGCATCTGGAACTGCCATGGCTATAGCTGGAACATCGAGGCCGGCGAGCGGAAGTGAACATCTATTTGCACACGCACTTGAAATTCTGGGACCTGGAAATGCAATGCATGGAGAGCAGGTGGCAATGGGGTCCCTCGCAGCCATGTACCTTCACGGTGGAGACTGGAAAATGCTTTATGACACTTATAAAAAAATAGGGGTATCCACAAAAGCAAATGATTATGGGATACCGGATGAAATTGCCATCAAAGCCCTGTCAATAGCCCATAGACTGAGACCCCAGAGATATACCATACTTGGGGAAACGGACCTGAGTGAAGAGGTTTCCAGGAAGGCGTTGAAATTGACTGGAGTAATATAATTATTAAGTTAATATTGGATGTGGAGATTATATAATTTTAAATCATAACTTTAATAAACCATTTAATTTTATGGAATGTGATCAAATTGAATAAAATAAGTTTAATTGGCGTTGACTTGGCTAAAAAAGATTTAGTGTTTACATTCAGAGGCCCATTATCAGGAAAATGTGATGAATGCAGGATAAAGAATGTTTGCTTCAATCTGGAGCCAGGAAAATCATATAGAATTACGGAGGTAAAGGAGCAGGTTAACCCATGTTTTGTTTATGACAGGGATAAGGTTTCCACAATTGATGTTGAAGAAGTGCCCAACACATACAATGTCCAGAATGGGAAACGGCTCATGGAAGGGTCTTCAATGGAGTTGCGGAGCATGAAATGTGATTATCTTACCTGCCCAAACATCGAAAAATGTAATCTTTTAAACATGAAAGGAAATAAGAAAATAGTTGTCAAGAAGATCGTTGGTAAGATAAACTGCCCAAAGGGATATGACATGCGTGAAGTTGAATCCTGATGTTGAAAATAGGATTGATAGGAAAGCCAAATGCTGGCAAATCTACTTTATTCTCAGCCATAACATCAATAGATGTTGATATAGCAAATTATCCTTTCACCACAATCAAACCTAATGTGGGCATCTCATTTATAAAGGACAAATGCCCGGAAAATGAAATAACTGCTAAATGCAATCCCCGGGAAGGAAGATGCGTTGAAGGTATAAGATATATTCCCGTAGAAATAATTGATGTCCCGGGATTGATAGAAGGCGCAAGCGAGGGAAAGGGTATGGGCAATGAGTTTCTCGACAACGTGCGGGATGCTGACATAATAATCAATCTTTTTGATGCTTCCGGCATGACCGATCTGGAAGGCAATCCATCGGAGAATAAACATGATCCTGGGGAAGATGTGAAATTTGTATACAGAGAGATAGTAAACTGGATGAACGGAAAAATATCCAAGGACTGGCAGAAATTTTCCAGAAAGGAAGACAATAGCCCAGAACGCCTTGAAGTCAAGATGCTACAGAAGGCCGCAACGTTCGGACTTAATGAAAAGGATGTCATTTTTATAATGACTAGGGAGAAATTTCCAGACAAACTTATACACTGGGGCAATGACGATATAAACAGGTTTTCAGAAGCAATATTAAAATATGCCAAACCTGTATTTAACATAGGAAATAAATCTGATCTGCTGACAGAAGAGGCGTTAAAAGAATTTTCGGCTAAGGAAACAAGCTATCTGATTTCAGCACAGTATGAACTTTTAATAGAAAAGGCATTCAATAATGGGTACATAAGCTCAGATGGAAATGATTTTACATTTACAGCCAAATCTGGTGAAGCACAAAAAACTGTACTCAACGAAATAATGTTAAAATATAAAAGTGGGAGTATAATGCGTTTTTATGACGTACTTACTGCTATTATAAAATCCCTGGGATACATTGTTGTATATCCTGTTCTTGACGAAACCAGGTGGGAAGACAAAAATGGAAATGTACTACCGGATGCATATCTCATGAAAGATGGTGATACTGCACTGGACCTGGCATACAAAATACATACGGACATAGGGAAGAACTTTATACGTGCCGTTAACGGGAGAACCAAGAGAATAATTGGAAAAGATTATAAATTATTAAATAATGACGTTATTAAAATAATTTCAAATTCAAGGTGATATAGTGCCCAATGGTATGAATGCAGGAAAAAAATTAATGAAAGCAAGAAAACATTATGCGTGGTCGGATCGTGATTATAAGAGAAGAATGCTTGATCTCAGAAAGAAAAGCGATCCACTTGAGGGGTCTCCACAGGCCAAGGGCATAGTTATAGAAAAGGTGGGTATAGAGGCAAAGCAGCCTAACTCCGGAATCAGGAAATGTGTCAAAATACAGTTAATTAAGAACGGAAGGCAATTATCCGCCTTTGCACCAGGAGATGGAGCAATCAACTATATTGATGAACATGATGAAGTCATGGTAGAGGGCATTGGCGGAAGAATGGGCAGAAGTAAGGGAGATATTCCCGGAGTAAGATTCAAGGTTATAAAGGTTAATGGCATATCACTTGATGAGCTTGTACGGGGAAGAAAGGAGAAAACAGTAAGGTGATTTCATGGAACAGTTAATAATGAATAAATATGATATTTCAGGCATACAGATAAAGGATCAGGGACTTGCAACCTATATTAATCTTACATCCTACCTTAATTTGGATACAGGCGGGAGATTCTCAAACTATCTGTCTGGAAAAAGAAATGTGAATACAATAGAAAGGCTACTTAACAACCTCATGAGAACTGGAAAATGGACTGGGAAGAAATATTCTGCATACAGAGTACTCAGCCAGGCCTTTGACATTGTGGCCACAAAGACAAAGCAGAATCCAGTGCAGATCCTTGTTTCTGCAATAGAAAATTCTGCTCCAAGGGAAGAAGTGACCAGACTAAAATACGGAGGAATAGCTGTACCGAAATCTGTGGATGTTTCCCCTTCCAGAAGACTTGATGAGGCATTAAGAAATATAGCAAAGGGAGCAACAAAGGCGTCATTCAAGCATAAGATGCATATAGAGGAATGCCTGGCAAATGAGATACTTCTTGCCGCAAGAAATGACGCAAATTCATTTGCAATAAGCAAAAAGGAAGAAATTGAAAGAGTTGCAGCTTCTGCAAGGTAATATTTCTAATTTTTTTAACTAATTTTATAATTATAGGTTCTATTAAACCAAATATTTGTAACTCAGAGTATACTGTAATTATTATTTAGGCTGAAATGTTTTATGGACATACCTGTATTATTAATATTTTCACATATGTCTTAATCATGCAAATTCATTGAAAATACAGTACCTCCCTGATCAATATCTGCAATAAATCAATGGTTATAAAGCTCCTGAATTTACAGAGAAATTATTCTGTTTTCGATTTGCGCCCTCTTTTATGTTCAGTAACGTTTTTCCCCATGCTCATGCCATTACTGCCTACACCTTTCTTTCCTTTTTTGAATGATTTAATCATTTTTATAGCTTCCTCTGGAGAAGATGCCATTTTTATACCTTCTGCCAGTTCAGGAAATCCCATATAGTTTAACCACATGGAAATGTGGCCATTTAAGATATGATAATTCACAGCATCGTAATCATACTCGCTAAGGCATTTCATTTCCGTTACAAGGCTTTCCAGGTCACAGGCAACACCGATTAACCTGTCATAAGATTTAAAATAAAATGGATCCATATGATACTAACCTTAGATAATATTTAAATATTACTGTAAACAGTTTCAGGCTCATGCATATAGTTAATTATTTTGATATTACCAAATCTTAGCTGATAATTTTAAATTTCAATAGCTCCAAATAAAAATAATGTATTATTTTTAATTGTAAACGTTTTTTACTACAATATAAACCTGAAGCCGGTAAAGGTGAAATGATGTAATGAACAATGCCAATTCACGTATTCATGGTTGATTTAGGAATAATAAAAAGTAATATCTGAAGCCTTAGTGAATATTATAGAGAACTGTACCCACAAAGTTTAAGCATGGGCAAGATGATAACTTCCAAATATGGATATAACCATCAATGATAAACACGCATAGCCACCATCATTATAACTATGATTATCATCAGTACCATTGTGATCATTGAGTATAAATGGGTGACTTTTCTGATTTTTTTCACTTCATCAAATTTGCCCTGCTCATTCAACCTTATTATTAGCTTTCCATGATAAATATTATTCCCATACATGATTACTATCATGGCTATTATCAATATCTCAGCAGAGAAGAGAAGTTCCCCGCCGGGACTTTGAAAATACAGGGACGGTTTCAATATATACCTGTATGTCATCAGCAGTCCGGTCAATATAAGCAGGCCAAGAGTCAGATTTGTCCAGAATGCAAAACGATGCCCCACATAGCCCAGAAGCCGGGTTCTTAGCTTGTCGTCGTTCATCTTGTATGATTCGGGCCAGAGTATTAACCATATAAATATTGATCCACCTACAAATGTGATTGCTGAAAGAACATGTATTGCCAGAAGAACTAAGAAGAGTATATTATATTCGGATTGTGAAATAATTAAATCATAATACATCAAAGAGAATTATTTTAATGTATATTAAGTTTATAAAC
>DAUP01000129.1 GCA_002505185.1 Ferroplasmaceae archaeon UBA567
TTACATTCTGCACTTCGTATGATTTACTGGTGAATTTAATTTTGAACATGCCCTTTCTCACAGTTGCCATATCCGGTACTGTTTTCGATTTTATAACTGCTATTATGCCGCCGCCAAAGGATGGCTTATACTGGATCATCTTGCCATTCTCAAATTTTATGTCCACACAATCGGCGGTAAGTCCGAGACCCATGGATGCCGCAATATGTGATGATATATCCCTGCCATTAAGATTGGAGGGGGCAAGAACGTGGCTGACCTTATTTTTTCTTATAAAATTCTCCACATATTCTGAGAATGAAACATTGTCGGAATTTTCCAGGAATATATATTTATGGCATGCCATTCCAGCCAGGCGGGAAGGGGCAATATTTCCGATGATTATTATTCTATGACCTCCAATTTCCGCTATTTTAGAAGAAATTTCAAGGGATATCCGGGGATCATCCACAGCCAGTCCCAGAAAGATTTTCTCTGTGGCCGGATTGCCAAGAGTTAAGTGTTCTTCTTCCTGTACAGGCTTTCTGGATTCGTTCATTATTCGCAAAAATTCCTGAAATGTGATAAGTTTATTATTTCTTGTACCGTTCATGGAAAATGTATCNNGTTATATTTTCAACTTTTGCATATGGATCTATTTGCCGGGCCCTGTTGATTTTCTCGCTAACAGAGAAGAATGCAGGTAATGAAACTTCCAGTTTTCTCAGTCCACCATCTTCATCTCTTGACACGATCACGCTGTTTTCCATTATTTCTATTGAGGATACGTTTGAAACAAAGTTATAGCCAGCCATTTCTGCAGTTTCAGGTGGGACCTGGGATGTTTCACCATCCAGTGATGATTTTCCAGATAAAACTATATCAGGATTTATATGCATAATTAGTGATGAGAGTATACGTGATGTCACGTATGTGTCTGCACCTGCAAAATTACGGTCGTTCAACAATATGGCATGGTTTATGCCCATCTTCATTGAGTCATTTAGTATATCCGATGCATCTACTGGGCCCATAGAAACCACATATGTTTCACATTTATATTTCTCAGACAGCCTTACTGCGGCTTCAACTGCCTTTTTATCATAGGAATTGAATAATAGCTTCACACCAGTTCTTATTATTCTCTTCGTTTTTTCATCGAATTTTATTGCATTAACATCTGGTATCTGTTTGACCAAAACCATTATCTTCATCAAAGTTCCACCATTATCATCCCATCTTCAATTTTTGTATTGTATACATTTAGATTCTTTATTGGGCCGCTTTCACCTTCCGGACCTGAAACTACCTTTCCATCTTTCAGGTTAAAAGATGCAAAATGTGCTGAACAGACAATATTGCACCCCTCTATGAAGCCTTCGGAGAGGGAGGTTTGCTCATGTGTGCAGTAAAGGTCACTAACGTATATTTTACCATTTACCTTTGCAACAAGCAATGGAACGCCACCTACTGTAACATCCCTAATCGTGTTGTCATCGAGTTCTTTGCCTTTAAACAGAGTTTCCCACATGATTATTAATAATTATGAGGATTATAATCTTTATGGGAATATTTATTACATGAAAATCAATAAAAATTTTTGTATAAGTTACAACCATTCACGCCAGAAATATATAATATAAAGGTAATAATACTTACATGATGAAAGCTAAGATAGTGAGTGAATCACCTCAGTCAAAACTGGGCGAATCACCTGTATGGAAAGATGGTGTATTGTATTATGTCGATATTTTAGAGGGAAAAATATACTCATATGATGGAAATATAAAGGTACTGCATAGCGACAGTATGATCCCATTCATAGTCCCATGCAATGATGGGTTAGTGTTTGCAACTAAGGATTCCATAAAACACCTGATATTCAAAAACGATGAAGTTAAAATGCTTTTTGACATGGAATTCGAACCAGATATCAGGTTTAATGATGGAAAATGCGATATGAAAGGCGTGCTTTTTGCGGGTACTATGGACATGAATGAAAAGGAACCATTAGGATCTTTATACAGACTCGATGACCAAGTTAACAGAGTTCTGGATGACATAACAATATCCAATGGAACAATTTGGGATGCGGATAAAAAAATTATGTATTATATAGACTCCCCAACAAGAAAAATAAGGGTTTTTGACTATGATGCAGGTAATTCCTCTATTATTGGTGAAAGGAAAAGCATAGATGTTTCTTCATTTATGGGAGTCCCAGATGGTATGACTATAGATTCCCTTGGAAATTTATATGTGGCCTTCCATGGAGGATCATGCGTAGTTGTTTTTGATGGTTCTGGAAAGGTTCTGAGAAAAATTTACGTGGGGGCAAAAAACGTAGACTCCTGTGTATTCGGAGGAGATGATATGAAAACACTGTATATTACAACGGCTATGGATGAAAACGGAAATGGGGGGCATCTATATAAAATAAAAAATGATGTGGAAGGCACGCCCACAGCGGAATTCAAATTCTGCAATTCGAAATTAATATAATAAATATATATAACACATATGAGAATATATACTATATGGGGTAATTATATATATTTTCAGATTATATTAATAATTGAGGTTAATGGCGGATATATTTGACGATTTAGATAAACAAAAATTTGGATGGTTTCATGCCAGATCAATATTAACCACAGGCATGGGAGTATTCACTGACGGCTACGATTTGTCCTCTGTGGGAATAGTTCTTCTCATTATACTATCATCATATGGCATTACATCCAGTACCCCGGGTTATGTGTTAATAACAAGCCTTGTAGCTGGTACCGCACTTATTGGTGCTGCAGCAGGTGCTTTAGTTTTTGGAGAGCTCGCAAGAAGAGGAAGAGTGAAATTCTATGGTGTTGATGTCCTAATACTTGGTGTTGGTGCATTGATGCAGATATTTGCAGTAAATGTATGGGTTCTCATAGTAATAAGGCTTATCCTGGGAATAGGGGTTGGAGCTGATTATGTTATGTCTCCTATAATAATGGGAGAACACTCCAATGCAAAGGACCGGGGCAAGACCATGGGTTTTGGATTCGGAATGATGTGGGGGTTCGGAGCCTTGACGGCTGCCTTTACATTCATGGTTTTCGGCCCTATACTGGGTGTTTCTGACGCAATATTATGGAGAATTGTCCTGGCAGCTGGTGCAATACCTGCGCTTGCTGTAGTATATTTGAGAAGAAGAATGCCAGAAACGCCAAGATTTATTGCCAGAATAGCTGGGGACAAAAAAACTTTCGAGCAGGAAGTAAACTATATTGCACACAAGAGTGTAAGAATTCAGGGAGATATACAGGATAAGCACAATTTTAAGTATTATTTCCATAAATACAAAAGGCAATATATTGCGGCAATGTTATTATGGTTCTTTTATGACCAGGTAGCCTATGCAGGCATATTATTTGGCCCTACCCTGATTGCGAAAAAAATGGGATTATCCCCTGATGCCTGGACATATTTAATGGAGGTATTTACCATAGTAGGAGGAATAGTCATGCTGGCGCTCATTGACAGGAAGGGAAGGAAATTCCTTCAGATAGCCGGTTTTATGGGCATGGGCATATTCCTGTTGATATTTGAGGAAATAAGTGGACTGGGAATTGTAGCTGCACTCCCAATAGCGGGAATGTTGGTTTACGGAATAGGGATGAACTTCTTCAACCAGGCAGGTCCGGGATCAATAACAGCTTCCGGGTTATATGGCGTTGAACTTGCACCGGCGAAGATAAGATCGCAGATACAATCTTACACAGTATCTGCCGGCAGAACCGGTGCAGCAATTGCCACATTTGTTTTCCCTGTACTGTTTCTAACTGTAGGTGAAGTATATGCCTTTTACTATCTTGCCGCGCTTGCAATGATTTCAGCCGTTGTCACACTAGTATTCATACCAGAAACAAAGGGTGCCCTTGAGGATTCTTCTAATGAAACAAATGAAATGAAAGATGTTGTTGTGGCTGGCAGCAAATAATTTTTTAAATTTTATGGTATATTTTTTTTATCAATTTTATGTTTTTCCATGGCTTTCTCCATTTATAATTGCGGTGGCTATCAGATGTGCCATTCTTATAGGTTCTGGTATATTTCCCATCACAGTAGTCTTTTTTATCAGGTAAATGGCTTCATTCTGCGATATGCCAGAACAATTTATATACAATTTTTTTCCATCATATCCAATTTCATTTACTGAAGTCTTTTTTAATATTTCTATTCTCTCAGCATAATCAGAAAAATGCAATTCCAATGCAGAAAACATGGAATCCATATCTGGCTTTTTCCTTGTTATAGAAATTATTGGGATTCCTGTTGCCTGGTTTATCGTTGAAATATCCATGATATTGAATCCGGCAAATGTAATGCCGTTGGACATGATAAAATCTATATCTTCCCTGAAACGCCCATAGACCATTGATAATATTGTTTCAGTGGAATCTATGCCATCAACTGTTATATTCCTGACTGAAATTCCTTCCACATAGGAATTTACCCTCATTAAAACTCCCACTAGAACAGTTTTTGTATCAGAATCCCTTTTGAATGGCCCATCGTCCAGCCCAAGGATCCTGAGTCCACTTTTCATATACTTATCTTGCTTTTCAACGATGCAGCAATTTCATCTGCAACTGTTATATTGCTGTATTTTGTCTCTATTGTGTCGGTTACGGCAAGCTCGTTCACGTATTTTTCAATTTTTTCATTGCTGTTATTGGCAAATACGCCGTGTATGGCACATGCGTATATATTTTTGGCACCACTCCTTCTCAGCATATTGGATGCTTTCATTATTGTACCACCAGTTGAAATGATATCGTCGAGCAGGAGTATATTCTTATCTCCGTAATCCTCTTCCGGAAGTATCATCTTTACTGTGGTAGAATCTATTCTTTTTTTATCAATATAATATGCCGGAATACCCAGTTTTGCAGCCATTAATTTAACACGTTCATAACCGCCATCATCCGGTGACATGACAAAATCTATATTTTTATTCTTGAAGTAGTTATATATTGGGTTTATGATTTTTATATTTGTAAATGGTATATCAGAATAATCAAGGGTTTGTTCATTATGGAGTTCCACAGTGATAATTCTGTCGGCATACTGATTTATTGCCTTTGTAAAGACCTTTGATGATACGGGTTCACCATTATTATACCTCATATGCTGCCTTGCATATCCAAAGAATGGAACAACTGCGGTAATGCTTTTAGGGTCTTCCTCCTTGATGGCATCCAGAAGCAGAAGATATTCAACAATATCAGAATCACTTCTTGTGTTTCCCACAAGAAGTACATCCTCTCCATTAACATCGTCAATTATCTTCAGATACATTTCATTGTCCGGAAATCGTTTCCTGACAACCCCGGAAACATTGCATGAAAAAATGCTTGCCAGTTTCCTTGATACGTTATAAGCGGTAGATGAGGGAACAATATACATTTTATTATCTATACTTTATCAATAACTTTTAAAAAAGGTTTTTGTTTATTTAAATTTTAACATTGATGAATGATAGCCACTTCGAACGAAGTTAAATACAGCTCCATGAAGATTCCGCCAGCAACCTTTGAAGTGGGAAGCTCCCTGCAAAATCTGGGAAGGAGGTCACTTATACTGTATTAATAATCTGCCGAATACATTCCTGTCAAGCATATCCTTATAGCCTTTGTTTATGTCAGAAAGCTGTATTTTTCCACCTATTACGGGTAATATCAGTGATTTGGACAGTTCAAGTGCTTTCTTGAGGTCTTCTTTCGTGGAGCTGATACTGCCTTTTATACTGATGCCCTTTAGAATAATTAGACCAAGTGGAAGTTCAACAGGCTCCGGTTTCAAATTTCCTATTACTACCAGCCTCCCACCGGTCTTCAGGCTTCTCAGGCTTTTTGAAAATGTTGCAATACCCACATCCTCCAGCACAATATCTGCCCCCTGACCGGTTATATCTTTAACGTCTTTGTTATATTCCCTGTCCGGTGAAACAATATATTCCGCACCAAGTTTATAGAGTTCTTCCTCCTTCCACTTTGAACTTGTTTCTGCAATAGGATGTCCTCCCAGCGCCTTTACCATCTGAACAGCGTGTACGCCTACACCTCCTCCAGCTCCGGTAATAAGAACATGGTCTCCCTTTTTGATTTTGCCTACTCTTGCTATTGCGTGGTAAAGCATTGCTATGACACATGCAGCAATAGGGATTATTTCATCCGGAACTCCTTCCGGTACCTTTACAAGAGACCTTTCACTGGCATTTACATATTTTGAATAGCCGCCGTTTATTCCCTCCCCATAAGCAATTTTATTGGGACACAAATTTTCATTACCTGAAAGGCAGAATTCGCATTTTCCGCATGGTATGTATATAAGGCTTGACACTTTATCGCCTATGCTGAAGCCCCTGACATTCCTGCCTTTTTTTATTATTGTTCCGCCTATTTCATGGCCGGGTATTATGGGAAGTGAAACTCTTGGAAAGAATCCTTCCTGTGTAAGTATATCTCTAAAACAAACACCGGTATATTTTTGTTCTATTGTTACCTCGTTATCTCCGGGGTCTGGTAGTTCATAATCTCTTAAAACTATTTCAGAATTTAATTTGTCCAGAAATCCAGCTTTCATTCCTTAAAATATCAAATATATATTTAAAAATTGTTAAAAATAAAAATTAATCAGATTCCCGGTGTTCCTGCGCCGATCCTGGAGATTGTTTTTCAGATCCGGATCCGGGTTTCTTTGTTCCATGCATGGCGTTGATTTCAAGTGTTTTGTCCTTTGTTTCAAATGACAGCAGATAAAGAACTATTCCGCCTATTACTACCATTATGGTATCGTATATGAAGGAATAGAACAGCCCTATATACGCATATAATGTCAGTGCTGGCAGTGCAAGCCCAAACTCAAATAGTTTTTCCCAGCCAACTGCCAGACCTCTGGATTTTGTTGTGGAAACCTCTGCTGCAGGGAGGTACTGAAGAGTCCCAACCAGTCCCACATTTATGAAAAAGAATAGGCCAAACATAGATATTACAAGGGGAATTGTCATTGCATGGTATACATCAGCGAATATTAGCACAGCCAGTGGTATGGCGCCAAGAACGAAACCGAAAAGTCCCATTAATCTTCTTCCTATCCTGTCCACTACAATAAGTGTCAATACAACACCAAATGTTCCTATTATATCTATTATAAGTGCCCCTTCTTCGGCAAAGAATGATGAGGCTCCAAGGCCTGTCAGGACTGTAGTTGCATATACGCTCACAAGGTTAACTGTCAGGGCATATGCAGCCCCTATCCAGAATATGTATGCAACCGTTTTCCTGTTCTTTGAATTAAAAAATTCGTGCATATTTTCCCTGATTGTCTGTGGTTTATCTACTATTATTGTTTCAGGATCTATGTCTATGCCCTCCTTATGCAGTTTCTTAAGTATTTTTGGTATAAGGTCTTTCCTTCCTGAAGCTTTAGCCCATCTCAGTGACGCTGGCATCTCAAACCTTAATCCAAATAATATTATTGCGGGTACTGCAGCTATAAGGAAATCATATCTCCATGCAAGAAGTACTCCCACATAATATGTGAATCCCATACCTATTACCACAGTCGCTATTGTTCCAAACATAAAAAATAGTTTTTCTGTTGATAGGAGCCCACCTCTTCTATGGGATGGAGAATATTCTGAAAGAAGTGGCACTGCAGCTGCATAATCCATTCCTATAAATATTCCAAGTGCAAGCCTTGTTAGGAAATATGTTATATAACCAGTGGATATTGCACTGAGAACTGCGAAAACTGCCATCCCTATTGTATCATATAAAAATATCTGTTTCCGCCCTATTGCATCTGATGCTATTCCGCCGAATATTGCACCGCCTGCCACACCTACCCAGTAGGCAGCTGTGGCTACCGCAACAAGTACAGGGGGCAGATGGAATAGTATACCTACCGCAATCAGCGATATTGATGCACCAAATTCATTAAATGCATCTGTAAATGGTCCAAGTGCAGCAGTTACAGCCAGTCTTCTTTGGAACTTACCAACCTTTGCATTATCTATGGCTGCGTAAATATTATCATTCTGCATAGGGTAATATCATATTATATTATTTAAATTTATCTTATATTATTGACGAATATTTAAATACTATAATTTTTAACTTATGATTATTTCCTTATAATAAGCACATTGTATAATAATTTCTATGGTAATTTTTGCTTTTTTCTTTATGTGTATATAATTCTATTAATAGTTACATAATTACACCATACTATGGCGTCTGCGTGGAAAAGTATATAATTATAGATATTATCAGAGCATATGGCAATAGCAGTGCTGGAAACCAGTATAGGGAATATTGAAATTGAATTATTTGAGAAGGATATGCCAATTACAGCAGGCAATTTCAGAAAACTTATTGAACAGGGATTCTATAATAATACTATATTTCACCGGGTTATACCTGATTTCATGATACAGGGTGGCGATCCCACAGGAACTGGAATGGGTGGCCCGGGTTATAAAATAAAGGATGAGTTCACAAAAAACAACAGAAATGACAGAGGAACTATAGCTATGGCAAATGCAGGCCCGAACACTGGAGGGTCACAATTTTTCATAAATGTGGTGAACAACAACTATCTTGACAAAATGCATCCTGTATTCGGAAAGGTTGTGAAGGGGCTTGATGTGGCAGATAAAATAAGCAAAGTGAAGAGGGACAGGAACGACAGGCCTCTTGAAAAGGTTGTGATCAAGAAAGCCACTATAAAATAAAATTATTAACCTCATTTTCTCATTTTTTCCTCAATGACAAAACTATTTTCTTAACATTATCATTTTAATTTTATGAAGTATTTCAGGATAATAGAGATAGAAAATGTTGATGTATCATCCGAAATAGCAAAATATAAGTCCACAAAACTTTTGATATCCGATGGGGTAAGATTAGGAAGGAATATCATGCATTATGATATAAAAATACAGAGAATTCTGACTCCTTATCAACTGGAACGTATAATAATAGATGGAGGCATTGAAAGATATCTTATATTGATTTCATCCTCTGTTTTTGATTCCTGGAGCCTTATAGTGATCGATGAATTAAGTTTTATAATGGAGCAGGCAGCATACAATGGCAATATGATAATATTAGAAATTGTAGGTTATAAAACGGTAAATGAGGCATTTATGGGGTGATAAAAATGGGAAGAAACACACAGTCGCCCAGGGAATATGTAAAATCAATGGAGGATGAGATACTCTCCATGCATACATATATGAAAAAGGGAGATATTGAAGTACTGAAAACCATTCTTTCAATGGCAGAGAAACACTCGAATGAAATCTCTAATTTTAATCAGTTTTTCGCTGCCATTATTGTGGAATTGTATAAGAAAATAGATGAATATGGAGACAATAATAAACGCCACTGGTTCTGATTTGATAGAACTGTGGATCTATAAATCCGGAAATATAGTTAAAAAGTATTTTAATAACAGGACATGGATATTTGTTGCAGGTGATGCATATAATTTATCCATGCTTGAGAGGAGCCTGGACGCTACTAATTACATTTATCGCTATACTTCAATGACCGATATTTACGGATTTCACAGGGGCATTCAGATATATCTCAGGCCATCGAAGTCCATGGATATTGCATCTAGAATCGAAAGATCCTTTGGTTACAGACTGAAAATTTATAATGCTGATATAAACAGCATTTTAAGGTTCATGGTAAGCAGGAGGCTTGAATTCTACAACATCAATAATCCATATGAAGGGGATATAAATTTGCCCACTGCAAAAATAGAGCCATTTTCTGCTGGTGGAAGAATAAAATATGCTGTTATAAATGGCCACAAATATTCCAGCAATATATATGAGGAAGTTTACAGGGCAATAGAAGAGAATACCATTATAGTATACCGGAATTATAGCAATGAATTCAATATATTGATTGAGGAAATGGAAAAACATGGTTATTATATTAGCAGTAAATTTTATAGAGAAAAGACTTTTGAATCCTATGGAAGGCATTCATACATGCCAATGAACGTTAAAATAAAAAATAAAATATGTATAAATTCAAATTCATTTGTGTATAATGATGCAGGCCTTACAGGTTTAATTGAACTATCCAGAGTTTCCTCACTCCCGATTGAAACGGTTTCTTATATAACACCTGGAACAGTTGTATCTGCTGTTGAGGAAAAAGAAGCATTGAAAAGAAAAATACTTGTGCCTCTCAGAAAGGATGATTATGAAATTCCTAAAAACCCCCTGAAGTTTTTCAGTGCTGATAGAGGTGGCGTAGTTTTTAATCCAGATCCAGGAGTTTATACCAATGTATACGAAATTGATTTCTCATCAATGTATCCGGGAATAATTGTGGAGTATGGAATATCTCCAGAGAATATTTCAGGAGGAAATACAGCATTTCTATCTATGTTTCTTAGAGAATTACTGGACAGAAGGCTTTTGTACAAAGCGATGGCTAACAGATTAGAGATTTACGAAAATAGAAATAAGACATTAAAAACGCTTCTTCTTAACTCGTTCGGATATACAGGGTATAAAAATGCTAAATTTGGAAGGATAGATGCACATGAAAAAATAACAGGTATAGGAAGGGAAATAATAAGAGAGGCTATGAGAATATCAGAAAACAATGGATTTACAGTTATGCATGGAGTTGTGGACTCCCTCTGGCTTTCGGGAAACGGCAATATAGTGAAAACATTGAAGGAGATATATGAAAAAACAGGAATACATATAGTCCTGGATTCCAGCTACATATGGATTGCTTTTCTGCCCCAGAACAATGGCATTGGGTCTGCAAACAGATATATAGGATTGAAAAAAGATGGAAGTTTTAAGGTAAGGGGTATAGAACTCAGAAGAAGGGATGCTCCACCAATAATAAAGAAATTTCAGCAGGAAGCTCTTGACATCCTTAATTGTAATTTTGATGAATTGCCATCAAGAAAAGAAAATCTGGAGAACCTGAAAAAGCATTATATGAAACTTGAAAATTTTGATATTGAAGATTTTAGGATAGAATTGGGCATCAACAGGCATATTGACGAATATAAATCCAAAAATATTACATATTATCTACTGAAAAACATTGACAGGAAAAATAAAATATATCCGGGAATGGTTATTTCAGGAATTGTAATGGATAAAGCACACAACATTGTAAAAAATGGTTCAGAATTTTTTGACAGAGAATATTATACAAAGCTTTTGAAAAGGTCGTTTAAACCCTTTGATTTTATTATTTCAGAGTCTGGGAATAAGATCCCGTATCTTTATTGAAAGTATGGAAACAGGCACATCATTTATGGATATGAGTTTTGATACGCTGGACCTGTTTCCGCTACTCCTTAGGGATGATGATATAATATCCATGCCTTCAAGCTTGCGGATTATTTTGTATATTTCTGTTCGTTTGAGTTCAACACCATATTCTTCTCCTTCAAGCTCAACCTCTTTTTCTATTGAGTGCACATCAACTGAAAGAGAATCCGAAAGGAGGGAACATATTGCAAGGAGTACAACAAGCTCACTCTTATCCAGAAGTGAGAGTTTGCTTTCTGTTATATATGGATTTATAAGTGATACAGCAGATCGCACATCATCATTTTCTATTGTTTTTGAAAGCCGGTATTCTGCCATGTATGCCGCTTTTTGCAGGAGTTCTATGGCGAATCTGGCACTACCAAACTGACCGGATATTTCAGATATATACTGGAGTATGGAATCTGGGCATGTGCCAGGATCAAGAGCCATAGATGCCCGGTCAGTTATAATGCGGTTTATTTCATCGCTGCTGTATTTATTGAATTTGAGCTCCACTATTGTTCCGTATTTCCTTTCCATATACATAAATGGGCTCTCCATGGATATCAGGATAGTGCTTAATTCAGTCCCGTAGATTTCGGATGCCCTAAACAGGTTGTACAATCCTGTGGAATCACCTTTTAGTATCCCAGTGGCTTCATCTATTACAAGAATTATATTTCCACGGAAAGATATTAGGGAATTAAGGGTGGAAAAAATATCTGAGTATGAAAGCCCGCGATATGACACCGGCCTCCCCAATCTTGAAATAACATGTTCCAGCAAATTTTTTACATTTCTGAATGACAGTGCATTTTCGTAAATAATGGATTTGTTGTCCCGCATGAGAAATTTCACAGTAGAGGTTTTGCCAGTGCCGGAATCTCCATGAATTATGATATTGTTTGTTATTCCACTTGCTGATGGGTCAATAACAGTGGACTGGATAGTAGCTATTTTATCATCCCTGAAAAATAATTTCTCAGGTACATAGGAAGTGTCAAGAGGGGCAGGATTTACAACTATCATTGCATATGCAATTTCATTAAAGTAATAAATTTTCCCGTTTTAGAATTCCGTTACTTATGGTTCCGTGACTTTACACCTATTTTATTTTCATTGACTTGGGAGTACCATTTTTCAATGTTTTCCAAATACTATGGTGTGGGTACACTAATCTTTAATCATACTTTCCATATCCATTGTTTTACCTATGAGGTCAGAGATCTCTGATTTACATTCTATTTTAGATGTTACACTCTTTCCCCTTGCTGCGTAATTGAGATTTATGTGCTTCAGGTATCATACTATGAATATAAGGGAAACAGATTTATCATGTGAGTAGATTTTATTATAAAAGAATTGCAAGATAATTTCTACATAGTGAA
>DAUP01000017.1 GCA_002505185.1 Ferroplasmaceae archaeon UBA567
TATGTTGAGGTGTTCTCTTTCCTTCTGGAGGCCATAGCTCTTCCAATGTATGTATATTTCTGGAAGGATTTTAAAAACAGGTGGGAACACTGGGGTTTAAGCCTTGCAGTTACAATAGGAACATATCTTTCAGCATTTACCGTTACTGAAATAAACGCATGGATGAACACTCCTAATGGATTTAATGTGGCCAAATTTGTAACTACCGGCCAGGTAACAAATGTAAATCCCTTAGCACCCTTTATTACTGCCTCAACCGCTGCGGAAGAACTTCATATGTCCGGTGCTGTATATTATGCAGGTATAGCAATGATTCTTGCATATTTGATATATAAATATCTGAAAACAACCAATATGTCTGAAAAAATGATCTACAGGAGAGGAATAAATATAGCGGCTGTTTTCATGATATTAGATATTATATATCTCGGTGCTACAGGTTCAGAAGAACTATCAACATTACTGGTTATAGAACCAATAAAATACGCCGCACTGGAATTGGATTTGCATGCAACAATAGGAACCTCGTTTGCTACCATGGCACCGGAACATATATTTGGCATTCTTATAAATCATAAACTGGCTTACGCCCCATCACTTCCATACGCACAGTCTTTGCTTGCTTTTCCATTTACCTTCGGAAAGGGTCATATTCCCGGGCTTATCCCTTTAACAACATATCATGGTGTAACTGATTATGGCGTATGGCCACCATACATAGTGCATGACACATTAGACCTCATGGTCGGTTTCGGTGTCCTGATGGGGCTCTACTGGCTATACGTTGTAGTACAGTATTTCAGGAAGAAAGACCCGTTAAGCCACAAATTTACACTTCTTGGTGGAATAGCAGCTGCAATAATGGGTGTATTTACCATGGAAGATGGCTGGTACACTGCCGAAGTTGGAAGAGTTCCATTTATAATAAGATCACCGGTTCCAGGCGGTTTTGTTGTCAATGGTGTAAAATATTATGGAACAATGACAATTGCACAGGCCGCATCAACTTCACCAGCTGTTTTCCCTCTTGGAATAGCCATTATCGCATTCTATCTGATAATATTCCCGGCAACATTTTATTTCGCTGCCAAAGTAATGAAATTGTCAAATGTAGAAGAAGACCTCAAACTTGGCGAGGACGACATAAAAATGGAAGATGAAAGAAGGAGCAGGAAATCCGTTTCTGCAAAAGCAGGTATGAGGTGAATTAAATGGCAAACTTAATTTATGGCTTAAATTTCGACGTACTATTCTTAATTGTGGTAATAGCTTCAATGGTTGCAATGTTTTCAACAGAACTGATGGCCGTGGTTCCAATTGCAATGAGGTTTAAGGACAACAAAATAAGGATAAACGTTTTATCCTACATTGTCCCAGTTTGGGAAGTGGTTGGCACGTTTTTTGTCCTCTGGCTGGTAGATATGGAGAATATAATCCCTGTACTGATGCCATCAATAGCATATTCCCTGTTCCTGTTATTTGCAATTTTCATATTCTTCCTCGTGGTGAGAAACTCTTTTATCATATACGCGGAATTTGTATGGCATGAAAACAAATATTTTGATGAAAGGAAATTGTACATCGTATATTCTGTTGCAACGTTTATAATGGGTATTATGGCGCTTTCAATCTTGGCAGCAATTTCCAGTGGATACGGAGTTCACATTTATGGCTATGGCAAATTTTCAAATATACCATATTCTAGCAGTTATACCAATTTCGGGGTATTATATTCACATCCTGGTGTGATAGGCTTCATTATCGGGGCACTTATACTGGCAAATGGAATAGGAATGGTATTTTACCGTCTTACGGATATAAAAACAACAGTAGGAAAATTCCTTCCCTTGATACTGGTTGTAATAGGCCTCGCTATATTTATGCCCTCATATTACTCAATTACAGCCAGGGATTATACATTAAACAATGCATTTATAGGAATACCCATAGTACTGGCTTTGGTAATACCGTTGCTGTATGCCTTTAAGGGGACAACTTACCTTGCTTCCTATAAGCCATTTGTTGTAATCCTGACCATAATATCTGTGGCTTTCCTTGAACTGAAGCAGTATCCCTATGTGTTTGGAAATGCAAATATGGCGGCATATATACCTGCAGTGACAACTGACTCTGCGATGGAATATCTTGCTTTTATAATATCCGTCGTTGGTGGTATATGGCTCGTACTGATGATGATATATTATGCCTACGTATCAAACCACAGAATTGCAAAGCTCATACCAGAACATTCCACTGCGGAAAAAACGGCCGAAACAAAATAATAAATATAAATTTTAAATACCTTTTTAAACTCTACTGTTAAGGGGCTGTGGGGTAGCTTGGCATCCTACGGGCTTTGGGAGCCTGAGACTCCGATTCAAATTCGGGCAGCCCCATTTAATTTATGGGAATATGAATAAGAACGAAAAAATAACACCACTTTATAAACTAATATTTAAAACCTTAACTCCGCAATTTTTTAGGGAATACGTCGGTTTATATGTTTTTATCCATTTTTTTAACACTTGCAGATATCTTATTCAATGTTTCCTGACTTTCCTATCACTGTAAACAAATAATAAACTTATCTATATTCACATGACCCAACCAGATCTGCGGACGCGATTATCTATTTCTTTGGCAAAACACCAGTTGTTTTTGGAAGGATATCTCTGGGAAATTATAATGGAATATAGTACTATATTATTTATTACTAAATTATTTATTAATATTGTTACCGATATATATATATTCATACGTTTATATCATTATGAATAGAAAGAAGGTAATAATAGGTGTGTTAATGGCAGCAATATTTGTAATGGTGGCTTTTATTCCTTTAGCAAATAATATTCCCACTGATAAAGGCAATACAGGTGTTAATAGTATTTCACCCCAGATTGCCATAAGCAAATATGTTATAAACAAATCTCCTGCTGCAAAGGGCA
>DAUP01000040.1:0-6010 GCA_002505185.1 Ferroplasmaceae archaeon UBA567
GCATTACAGTCAATTAATTGCAAAAAATCCTTCCTGGTTTTCAAATAGTCAAAAATTTGGGTATCGTATTTAGTTAAAATAAAATATTGTAAATCATACAACATTAGTTCTTCGTCTCTGGACAGGTTTTTTAATATCGGTTGCCGGGTTTACAACGTTCTTTATTTTCTGGAGGAATTTATCTTTTTCCATACCCATTACCAGGGCATTTTCAAGGACATCCTCTATTCTTGAAGCGCCTATTATCTGTATTTTGTCCTTATGTGCCTCATCCAGTATAATGTCATTGAAATTGGAAGCAGGGACTATGACCTTTGACAGGCCGGTATCTATTGCTGCTTCAACCTTTGCTGTTACTCCGCCTACTGGTAGTACATCGCCTCTTACACTGAGGGATCCTGTCATGGCTACTGTCTGGTCAATAGGTATGGACTCAAGGGCTGATATAACCGCTGTGGCTATTGACACACTTGCTGAATCACCCTCAACGCCCTCATAAGTTCCAACAAACTGTATGTGTATATCTACATCTGAAATGTTTTTTCCACTTATTTTCTTTATTACTGCTGAAACGTTCTGCACAGCTTCTTTGGCAATTTCTCCCAATTTTCCGGTAGCGTAAACAGAGCCATTATGAGGATGCTGTGCCTGGGTTACTTCGGCAACAATAGGCATGACAACTCCTGTAAAATCAGACATGTCAGTTGACCCCATAACGGCAAGTCCGTTGACTTTTCCTATTGCACTTCCGGTTCCCGTAAACATTTTGTAAAGTTTCTTGATTTCTATAGCCCTGTCAGCTATCTGCTGTTCAACCGGTTTGCTTAAGCTTCTGGCCTGATTTACGTCCTCCGCTGTCACTATTGATTGTTTATTCGTAACTGCGATGTCCCCGGCCACTCTAACAAGACCGCCCAGTTCCCTCAGTCTTAATGTGAGCCTACCTTTCCTGCCAGCACGTTTCTGTGCCTCTTTCAGTATTTCCGTTATGGCACTCTCATCGAATGGAGGGATCTTTTTGTCCTTTGCAATTTCCTGTGCTATAAATTGAACTATTTTCTTTCTGTTATCATCACTGTCATCCATTGTATCGTACATATAAACTTCATATCCATATCCCCTTATCCTGGATCTAAGTGCTGGATGCATATTCCTTATTGCATCAAGGTTGCCGGCTGCCACGAGAACAAAATCGCATGGTACAGGTTCAGTTTGAACCATAGCACCTGCACTTCTTTCGCTCTGCCCGGATATGGAAAAGCGTTTCTCCTGCATTGCCGTGAGCAATGCCTGCTGGTCTTCTGGCCTGAGCAGATTTATTTCATCTATGAAAAGCACTCCCTTATCAGATTTTTGCATATTTCCCGCTTCCACTCTCTCATGAGCGGGAGTTTCCAGTCCGCCTGACTGGAAAGGATCATGCCTTACATCTCCAAGGAGAGCGCCAGAATGAGCGCCAGTAGAATCTATGAAAGGCGGCTTATCATTTGGATTATGCCCTACTAGCAATTTTGGAACCATTGCACGTTCCATACGTGCTGCAGGATTCATTGCCATTATTATATACAGGAATGCCGCACCAATTACCGCAAAGAAAAGAATTTCGATGGCGGTCCCCTTCAGATTGCTTATCCATAGATAAATAGCTAGTATAGCACCTAGTAATATTATAGATAGGACAATGAAAAGAAGGCTTTTAGACCTATCCTTTTTTTCTCTCTCAGCCTTTATCTGATACTGCCTGAGTATTTCCTTTCCCTTACCGGCCGGGAAGGTCTTAATCTTTGGCTTGTTTGGGTCTTCTGGATTAGGGAAACATAATACATCTTCCAAGTCCTCTTTTGGAAGAAAATCTACCATAGACTGGGCTAACATAGATTTGCCGGTTCCCGGCTCACCAATGAGAAGGACGTGCCTTTTCTGGATAGCTGCTTTTTTTATGACTTCTCCAGCATGCTCCTGCCCAATTACCTGGTTAAACAGAAGCTTGGGCACCTCAACTTCCTTAGTGCTTTTCACACCTAATTTAGATACCCATTCTTCAACATCATCATTATTAGTGTCCACGTTATCATTATCTAATCTTAATAATTAAGCTTTCCTATACTCTTTTAACTAATCAAATTTAATAATACGGAAAAATGATTTTCAAGACACTTCCATTAGCACACTGCAATTCATCCACATGGGAAACTCAGTTGCTTTCTTTATGATAGTATTTCCTGATCATCCCCATAATGGAAAAATGGTTAAAATCATTATACCGGATCGATGCGTAAAAATAATGGCACACATTATCTCACACCCACATTATCCCCATATCCATAAATATATATTTTTTATGGTGTTATACTAATATGGAAGATATTGAAATTGTGGATTCAAAAATTGGAAAAATATTTGACTCTAGAGGAAACCCTGCCATAGAGGCGACAATTTTCTTAAATTATGCATCAGGAACTAGCTCTGCACCGGCCGGCGCAAGTACCGGGAAAACAGAGGTTATTGCATATCCTGAGAATAATATAGAAAACAGTGTGGATTTCTATAACAGGCACGTAAGAAATGCATTGAAAGGCTTTAACGCATTGAACCAGAGCGGATTTGATACATTACTGCATGAACTTGATGGCACTGATAATTTCTCGGAAATGGGAGGAAACCTTTCCACAGCGCTTTCCATTGCCAATGCGAAGGCAGTTTCAAACTATCTGGAAATACCATTATACAGGTACGTAGGAGGACTCCATCCACAGATTCCACGCCCCATGGGAAATATTATAGGAGGGGGAAAACATTCTAAAAACGGCACTACCATACAGGAATTTCTTGTCTCCTCACAGGGAAAAACATTTTATGATTCTGTTTATTACAACATTTTAGTCCACAGAAGAGTTGGAGAAAAATTATCTGAGAAACTCAAGGGGCAAAGCGTGGGTTTAGGGGATGAAAAGGCATGGACCGCAGATGTATCAGATGAAGAAGCCATAGATATCATAAAATCAGCTGTCAGCGAAATCTCATCTGAGAATAAGGTGAAGATTTACCTCGGTGTGGACTTTGCAGCCGATTCATTTTATGAAAATGGAAAATATCATTATAAAACCTCCACAAAAACACAGGATGAACAAATTGACTATGCCATTTCATTAAACAGGGAACATGGTTTTTACTTTATTGAGGACCCATTATACGATAATGATTTTGAAGGTTTTGCAGAGATAACAAAAAAAATAGGGAAAAATGCTCTGATAGTTGGAGACGATATTTATACAACAAATCCCACGAGAATTCAAAAGGGAGTGGAAATGAAATCCAGCAATGGTGTCCTTATAAAGGTAAACCAGATAGGCACACTTTCGGATACTGTCAATTCGGTGAAAATTGCAACAAAAAATTCCATGGAGACAGTTGTTTCACATAGAAGTGGTGAAACTACAGATGATTTCATAGCACATCTTGCCATCGCCTTTAATTCCAAATTTATAAAAACAGGTACAATAGGTGGGGAAAGGTTAGCTAAGCTCAATGAAGTGATACGACTCGAAGAAGATCTGATCTGAAAATGCTCAATATTATGGGCCTGGGACTGAGAGGGGTGAAGAGCCTCACACTGGAAGAGGCAGATGCCATTAGGGAATCAGAAATTGTATACTTCGAGACATATACATCCATATCGCCACAGGATACTATTAATTCAATACCATCACTCACAAAAGGCATCGTGAAGCCTGCAGATAGAAAACTGGTGGAAACAGATAAGGAAATAATAAATGAGGCCAAAAATAAGAATGTTACCTTGCTTGTCACCGGGGATGCATTATCTGCGACAACACACAATGAACTTCGAATGGAAGCGAAGAAATCCGGTATAGAAGTCAAAATATTCGAAAATGCGTCCATAATCACTGCATTTATTTCCAGGACCGGGCTATTCAATTATAAATTTGGAAATATTGTGTCCATGCCATTTGTTTATGAAAATTTTTTTCCTGTCAGTGTATATGAGAGGATTTACACTAATTATTCAAACAGTATGCACACACTTTTATTGCTTGATTTGAAGGACGGAAAAACTATGCAGGTATGTGAGGCTTTATCTATACTTCAGAAAATGGAGGAAAAAAAAGGTAAAGGGCTCATAAATTCCGGAATCATTGTCATAGCAGGAATAGGAATTGCCTCTGAAAATGAAAGAATAATATATGGAACTCTGGAAAAAATAATGGAAAACAATCCACAGGGTTCACCAGCCTCAATAATAATCCCATCTAGGATGAATGATGTGGAAAATGAATTTTTAAATGCATTTGCAATGAAAATTTGATTCAATTATCGGAATTGTTATATTTTCGTTGGTAATTTGGAAATTGAAACATTTTGATATAATTGTTTCAAGTAAAAACCGTACCATTCTCCATTTCAAACGAATGCCCAATAAGATAGCTGAAACTCCTATTCAGAAAAAATCAACAAAGAATTAACAATCTCCAATTATCATAAAAAACATATACTATATTTATATCAATTATGAAAGGTCAAATTATGATAGACATAAAACTTCTCAGATCAGACAGGGAAATATTCTACAGTTCATGCAAAGCCAGAGGCTTTAACACAGATATTCTGGACGAATTTTTCTCCCTGGATTCCAGATGGAGAGAGAATCTCAAGATATTAAATGAGCACAAACATAAAAAAAATATGGTGACATCCAGTATTTCCACGATGATTAAGAATGGAGAGGATATAGACAGTTTAAAGTCTGAAGTGCATGAAATCAACAAAAAAATAAGCGACATGGAAGAAGAGCAAAGGGGGATAGAAACTAAGAGAAATGAAATAGTAAGGCTGATACCCAATTTGCTTGCAGATGATGTTCCCATATGCAGCGGGGATGAAAACAGTAAAATTGTGAAATACTTTGGCAATTCAAAGGTTTACAATAAGGACCTGGACTATTTTATGGAGAATAGTAATAATTCTAAAAATTATACTGTATTAGATAAAAAACCGGTTGACCATCAAACCCTCATGGAAAAATACAATCTGGCCGATATTGAAAGAGCTGGAAAGATAGCAGGTTCCAGATTTTATTTCCTGAAAAATAGACTATTCAAGCTTGAACTCGCACTGATAAATTATGCAGTAGATTTTCTTTCCCAGAGAAACTTTTCAGTAATGGAACCACCATTTATGATTAACTATGCCTCTATGTCCGGTGCTACAGATATAGAAACATTCAAGGAATCATTATACAAAATCGAGGGGGACGACCTTTATCTAATAGCAACCGCAGAACATCCACTGGCATCTATGCTGTCCGGAGAAATACTGGAAGAGTCTGAATTGCCATTGAGGGTAAGTGGTGTTTCCCCATGTTTCAGAAGGGAAGCAGGTGCACATGGAAAGGATACCAAGGGAATATTCCGGGTTCACCAGTTCAACAAGATAGAACAATTCATCTATTGCCGTCCTGAAGAATCATGGGATTTTTTCAATGAATTGGTGACTAATTCCGAAGATATATACAAAAGCCTCGGATTGCCATACAGAATAGTGAATATATGTTCTGGAGACCTTGGTAGCCTGGCTGCAAAGAAATACGACATAGAGGTATGGTATCCATCACAGGGAAAATTCAGGGAGGTAGTATCTGCATCTAATGATACAGATTACCAGGCGAGATCGTTGAACATCCGGTACAGAACAAAGGACGGAAATAAATTTGTACACACGCTTAATAGTACAGCTATAGCCACAGAGAGAGTTTTAGTAGCAATAATAGAAAACTATCAGGAAGAAGATTGCATAAGGGTACCTGATGTGCTTATACCATATACNNCGAAGTCATAGTGGGAATTGCATTTACCATTCTTGCCGGATATCTTATTACTATCATAATAACTAAATTTCTCCCACAATACAAATCCTATGAATCTTTTGTGATTGAGGCTGTTCATGCAGTAACAATATTGATTATAGGGCTTCTGGTAGTAGGATCATTTGT
>DAUP01000040.1:6016-6932 GCA_002505185.1 Ferroplasmaceae archaeon UBA567
ATACTTGCCGGCAGTGCCATTGGTGGCATAGTACTTGGGCTTGCAGTCCAGACGGTTGCATCAAATGTTCTCTCCAGTGTATTTGCCACATCATCAAACACCCTGAAGTTTGGTGAGACCATATCTGTCAATTCATGGGTATGGAGTGTTGAAACAACCGGAAAGATAGTAGAGGTGAAGACCCTTTTTTCTAAGATGCTCACGAAGGACAACAATGTTATCTATCTGCCAAATTCAGAAATACTTGGCAACAGTGTAATCACAGAGTACAGGAGTGATGGAGGCAGTTATATCTATCCCTTGAATATAACTGCACAGGCTGATGTCCCAGCTGACAAGATACTCCAGGAAATAAAGAATAACAATGATTTTAGCGATATAAAATTTTTCCTTTCAACAAAAAATGGTATTAGCAACACCTTTGAGGCTTTNNTGACCGAATTAAATGAAAAAATAGCTAGAGCCAATATGGCCCTGGATTCAGCATACTGGAATGTGAAATCAAGGTTCAATGTGCTTGGCCCCAATTCAATGTGGGAAGGTCCTGAAAATATATATCCATTAAGTATAGTACTGAACTCAGATGTATCCTCTGAAAAAGTAATTGAGGAGGTATCAAAACAGTTGCCAGATTCTGGGGTAATACTCCTTGCAAGAGGCGGATCAACCAATACCTTTCTTGCCAAAGTTAAGCTTTCTGGTAAATCTATGGATAAAGTGATAAATGACACTAATCTGGTGTTTGAAAATATCTATAATAAACTGAAAGCAGAAAATCAGCCTAAAGGTGATGAGAAAAAACAGTAAAGGGCTTAACCAAAAAAATTTTTTAATTGCCAACTCCCAATGAGAGACCAACATAATAATATATTACCCACATAGAGAGTAAGTACCTCAACATAAGGTATTGAATTTG
>DAUP01000098.1:0-330 GCA_002505185.1 Ferroplasmaceae archaeon UBA567
GTTGTATTGTTATTTATGGCAAAGTCGTATATATCGCCACCATGCATTTTTGTTTATGATAATTTATTATATAATTTTATATCAAATCAAAAGCAATAGAATTATAAAATTGTTGTAATTGTTGCTTAACAGTAATACTTATATAGTCTTTTTAAATACAATTTTCAACCAGAGATGTGCGAATCAGAATTTTATTAATTCTGTCGCAATATCTGAAATAAGATATCGAAGTGTTAGCATGACGGACCTTTTGGAAGATTTTGAGACAAAAAAAGAGGCAATCAGAGATGAAGTAGAACTCCACATTAAAAAGCGAGACGAAGCCAATGC
>DAUP01000098.1:340-5974 GCA_002505185.1 Ferroplasmaceae archaeon UBA567
GAAAAAGAAGTTCATTACAAAAACCTTTCTGAATTGAAAAAGCAACTGCGTGAATATAAATCAACCCTTGGAACCGGGATAGACATTAAGGATATCAAGGCTAAGGAAAAAGAATTGCAGTATCTTGAGAAAAGGCAGCAGACAACTGAACTCAAAAAGGATGAGGAAAATAAACTTATTGTTGATATAAGAAGATTGAATAATGAAATAAAAAAATCAAAAACACTTAGGGAAGAAGAACTTCTTAAAAATGATGATATAAAACAGCTTACTGACAAGATTAATGAGGAAAGAACCAAAGGTGAAGAATATAAAAAAGAGATAGAAGAATTATCCAATAAAATCTCACAGCTTAGTGATGAGATCAATGATGAACTCCAAAAACTTGATGAAGTCCGTAAAGAGGCAGATGAAAACCATGAAATCTTTATTAAGTATAGCCAGGAATCAGAAGCCGAGCACGGAGCTTTCATAAAAGCCAAGGGGGAACTCAAGGATATGGAGAAGGCCATATACTCAATCAGGAACAAGACAAAAGTTACAAAGAAAAAGGAAAGAGAATCAGAACTCCAGGAGAAAGCTTCAGAACTTTATGAGAAATTCAAGTCTGGTGAACAGCTCACCACAGAAGACCTTCTGATTTTGCAGAAGGCTGGTTTCCTTTAATCTGATATGAATATCCGTCCTGCAGGAATATTTTTAATTTTATCAGGATTCGTAATTTTGATTTTTCTTGCAATTGAAGGATTTATTGAGGCAGGGTTATTCCTGTTTTTTCCATTTGTCATAAGCAGTAGCCCGCTGGCCATAATTCCATTCATGCTGATTTTCTCTGGCATAATACTATTATTCATATCATTTCCGGCAGAGTTGAATAAAACATATGATAATGAGGACGAAACGTATCACGAATACCATAGAGAATACGAACAGGAAGAGGGTAAGAATGAATCACACATTGGAGGCTTTCTCATGATTGGCCCTATTCCTATTATATTTGGGAACGACCGTAGGTTGATCTATATATCAATTGCCATTGCAATTTCAATTATAGCAATATATCTGGTAATTACATTTCATCTTCTATAACCTTTGATGCCAGGGAAACGTTGTATATTCTTGATTTCCCACGTAAATCCATATCCGGTGCTATTATACTCTCCACAATTTCCGAATCCTCACCTATTACGCAGTTTCTCATAATTACTGAATTTTTAATTTTGGTATTTGACCTCACAGTCACGTTGCTCATCAACAGTGAATTGGTTATTTCCACATTATTTTCAAGCACTGCATTATCATACACTGCAGAATTTTTAATTTGAACACCATCTCCGGCTTTTATGTTTTTTCCTATATAGCATTTTTCCACTCTGGCATTATGAATTCCTGCCATGTCCAGTATTATATTCTTTCCCCCAATAAAATCCTCATCATTGGATTTGCCGTATTTTTCCACCATAATCTGATTTGCCGTTATCAGGTCATTGGGCATGCCAGTATCAAGCCACACACCCTTGCCCATATAGCCATAAATGTCTATATTGTTTTTCATAAGTTCAGGGAAAAGGTCATTGGCGAAGTCATATGGTATTGTTTTGATATAATCCAGAACTTCAGGCTCTAGAACGTATATTCCTGTACTTGCTATACGGGAAAATGTCTGGTCCTTCTCCGGTTTTTCCAGAAATCGTACAATTCTATCGTTCTCCATTTCCACTATCCCGAATTGCCTGGGATCCTCCACCTCAGTCAGTACAATTGTTATCATGGCCTTATTTTTTTTATGGAAATCCAGGATCTCAGAAATATCAAAGTCCGATAGTATATCACCACTTCCCACAATGAAGGTATCATCTATGAAATTTGATACCATTTTCACACTTCCAGCAGTGCCAGCAGGTTCCTTTTCCACAGAGAATAGTATAGCCTGGTCATTATGCCTGTTCTCTATTATGCTGGTTATAAGTGAGCTGAACTTATAACCTGTGGTCACTATAACATCTTTTATGCCGGCACTGTAATAAGAGTCCAGCAAATACAGCATGCACGGTTTGCCAGCTATGGGAACCACTGGTTTCGGAATAGAATATGTTATGGGCCTGAGTCTAGTTCCCTTACCTCCGGCCATAACGACAGCCTTTACAGTCATAGAATTAGATAATACCGTTCTTTATATTGTTTTGTATTTATAAGNNAAAAAACCACGATCCACAAGGAAAAAATGGTATGCTGTTATAATAGTTCTAATTCTGCTTTTATCTTCACTTTCCCTTCTCTCAATCCTCCACCCGGAAAAACCAGCACCGGATATTTCCGTGGATACTGCCCCGAACTATATTCAGGCCGGGAGCAATTACACTATTTTATTAAAGGCGAATGAACCATATAAGACACTTACAATTTTCTGGGGGGACAACAATAAAACAACCCTAAATTATACGCAGGATATGGTTGCAATATCACATACATACATTAGCCCTGGTGTTTACTATATACATTATATGGCAAATTTCAGCTCTGGGACCCGGCAATTCAATACATATATCCCAGTTTACGTTGAAAGTTCCAGTGCCGGCAACAGGACTGGAAATGGGATGCTGACTATTCTGAGTACAACAAAACAGCCAGTGATACCCAACTCCAACATACTGCAGGGGAATACAACTGCCGATATAAGTATCGGAAACTCCAGTTCTCCTGCAAATTCAACATTTAGGATATTAAACCAGACACTTTATATTTATAAAAACGGGAGCCTGGATAGCACATATTCATCTAATAATACTGATAAACTGACTGTTTATGAGGGATATTATGCACTCAAACTCTCAACTATCACAGGTAATGGTACAGGGAAAAATTACACAACATATTATTACATGGACATACCTGTAAATCCCAGTGGAAAAATCTATATTAATACCATAAGTGATTCCATAGTTTTAGATAGCCTTACACCCTATGCCAATCTTAATCCCCAGGAAGCTTATACCGGATCGGATCTGGAAATACTTTACAACATTGAACAGTTTCTGGTTGGAAGAAGCAGTTCCGGGTATTATCCGGAAATAGCATCATCACTTCCATCTCACGGAAATGGAATAAATGGCAACAGTTATACTTTTCACATAAATAACAGAATTAAATTCCAGAATGGCAATCCAGTGACTGCATATGATGTTTATTATTCACTTGTAATGGATCTTATGCTGGAAAATAAGGAACCACAGACTCCCGGATGGGTCATGGCTCAGTATCTCCTTCCTGGGAATTACCATGATACAAATAATTATTCAAATATAATGAATGCCATAACCTATAACAATACAACACAAACCGTCACGCTGAATTTTAGCCAGAATCTTCANNCCTCCGGTTTTAAATATTTTGAGCAGAGCAATAATACATACACTATGCCCACTGCCATTTCTAATGGTCCATATGAGATAGCTTCCTATACCCCAGGAAGATATATAACATTAATCAGGAATCCATATTTTGTTGGCACTGCAAACAACAGCGTTCCTACAATAAATTCAGTTACCATATCATACAAGGGCCAGATATCATCCATATATCAGGACTTGAGGCTCAACACATCCCAACTTGCTGTTTTTCCTGATACGTATCCGTATACCTCATATCTTAAAACTGTTATGCCATATAATTATTCATATAATCTTTCAGTTATTTATAATTTTAATTCCAACGTGAATATTACCCTTCTCGGGAAATATGTGGACTATATAAATTTCCCACCAGATATTTTCTCAAATATAACTGTCAGGGAGGCATTCTGGGAGGCATATCCCGGGCATAATCTGACTCTCGCCAAGCAGTTATGGCATTCATTTATTAATAATTCCACTGATCAAAAGAAATTTAACCTTACTGGTTCTGCAAAATATCATGGCAAGTCCCTTGTGATACCAATATTTACAGAACCACTGGTTGGCGGTTCAAATCTGTCTATTTTCGACCACAACCTTACTGCTATGATAGGCAATAGCTCCAGTTTCCCTATTGTAAGTGAGCCCATGTCTTTCATAAATGAATATGAAAATTCGGGCATGAACCCTATGCCCTTATACGAAAAGCCAATCCTAGCAAGTATGAATTCATCCATCTATTACAATTATCTTGGGAACACTATGAATTACACTCATGCATACAATAATGGATTCAGTTATTACCAGTTTAATATCAGTAATAAGAACCAGTCCATAATAATGGCACATCTGAATGCAAATATATCCAAACTTTCTATGATGTACAATAAAACCAATATTCTGGAAACAAAATCACTTCTGGATAGCATGTATATGTATATCAATGCATCCAGGACCATAGGCATGAAACTTTATATGCAAAATTATATAACCTCCGATAATAATGCCATCAGCTCCCAGGGAATTATTTTTTTCAATCGTCTCTCACTGTAATACTCATAAATTAACTACTTTATCAAATATTTTATCGTTGTTTCTGGCAACATATTCATCCGTGCATAAATAAAGGCATGCCATATCCTGCAAAGTTTTGAGCCGTTTGGCATATTCGGCAATTTCCTTGACCTGTGCTGGATAAATGGAAAGGTCAATAACCAGAATATTTTTACCTGTAAGAAATGCAATGGATATCATAATCTTGTACAGTTCTAAAACTGGGATATCTGCTGGAAACTTTTCACAGGATCCCTCTATATATGTGATGCCAGTTAGATTCGCATAGTTTTTAATAATTTTCAGAATCTCCTTTTTCAATACGCTTTCACTATAAGGTCTTGCAATTCTGAATCCCATAAAGTCAAAATCCTTTTTTCCCATTTTTTTCATGGATTTTTGCATTTTATGTGTTTCTGCATCATGCCTTCTTTCTATATTCGCTTTATATATCTCTTCTGTGAGGCTGTCATAATTAAGTCTGTATCTGTAATAATCCCTCAGCATAACTATATCAGCTAGATTCACCCCTGTTTTTTCACCTATTATGAGGGATGCCAGCAAATTTTCTCTGTCTGCAGACCCAGAAATAAGGATTTTATACATTTCACCGTTGACATGTAGAACGCCAAAATTCATTGATGTTGTTATTGTATAGGCCATTTTATCATGTGCAGCATCGAAATCCCTTATAATATCCCTTATCTCTGTAAGCTTAATCATTTCCCTTCTTATTATTGCATTAAGGATTTCTATTCTTGCCTGGTAGGGTATAAAATCAAGTACCTGGTTGGATACCCTTATTTCCGGGTCAAAAAGGTCTGTAGGATTGGATGGAATAGAAAATATGTCCCCCATCAGGTGTGCCGTCATTCCTATTCTGTTTCCATTAATTCTGAATTTCCTTATTTTATTAATCAGTTTTACTATATCTGTTCCATTATGATACAGCTTTCCTGATAATTTAATATCATTGAATATGTTAAAAACAAACAGTCCGGAAATTATGGAAATGTTTTTGTTTCTGGAATGTATGAGTACATCACAGTTTCCTCTGAGCTCGAGATTTAAATGGTTTATTACTGTACTTTCACCAGATTCCACTCCAAAATCAATGAATGAAAGCAGGCTATTTTTCAAATTATTTTCAGCTTGCTGCATTGTCCAGGCCTCCGTTTAGCTCATAGCT
>DAUP01000038.1:0-4435 GCA_002505185.1 Ferroplasmaceae archaeon UBA567
GGTATTATTCCCGTCATAGCCCATCTCATTCATGTACTTCTCAACATGTATGTTTGAATTGCCGAATGTGGAATATGAATTGTGGAAGAATACTGATGGTTCTGGTGCCATAGAATGCATCGAATAGAATTCTGATCCTGAAAGGTATTCTGCATGGAAATTAATATTGCCAGGCATAGAGTTTACATCCCATGTATATGTATATACACCGGTACCGCCAATATAGACTGTATGTACATTTACTCCTGATACAATAAAGTACAGTGCTGTATCACCTGCACCACTTGATTCTGAGAATGATGTTACATCTATCTTAAGTGTAATTGCACTCTCTATGCTTGCTGATGATGGTGCACATGTTTTGCCTGATACATGCCATGAATTTACAACCTCACCTAATAATCCATTTGATACAGATGGATTGATTTTATTTGGAGAATTTGAATCAATTGCAATAGAGGGAGAAGATAGTTGTGATAAGGGCATTATTGAGAACATTGCTACAACCAGCAGGGATATAAATGTAATATATCTACGGTGCATAATAATGTAAACGTCTGACTATATATAAATGTTTGTCTTACCATTTCACCTTTATCCGGTAATGTAATTGATAATGTATGAAAAACAGGAAAAGATTCGTGTGAAAAATATTTTAGGAAAATAGATTTGGTGTAGCATACACACATGCTGGCACAGTCATCCATATACCATGATAATATGACGGATCTGACGAAGGATAACAATGTGATGTGTCTCTTCCTAAAGCACAGAGGTTTCCTGTTTAACTGACAGAACTTGTTTAAACATAGACTTATATTATCCCCATGAGGCTTGAATTCTCTGTACTCCACTGGTACTTTTCTATAGGAGTTGAAGCCTTATTCAGGTACTTCTGTTATTCCTCTTATTCATTACATAAGAATAGTGTTTAAATGTTCTTTCCAGAAATTCATCTACATAATAAACTCAGAGGGTTTCATTCTAATGGATTTTTGTGTAAATTACAATAAAGAAAATTTCGGTATTCTTATTCTGGCTGACTGTTAATCCCATAATTTTGCATTAAGTCATTAAACGAACACCACATTTAACACAGTGAGCGAGAAGTCTTCCCACCAGTGATATGATAAAAGCGACAGAAAAAAGTTATCTATGGCATATTACCTGGATAAAGGTTCGCGCTCCGTTATTCGTTGTAATATCACTTTATCTAGCCGGTGAAATACCGGAAGAAAGTATTTACAAATGATGCCGTTGTGGATTTCCTTAAGATTAAAACCAGAGAGATTTCTGAAACCTTTGATGTGTATATACTGTATGTAGAATGAGGTAAGGATCACTTTCACATGCCTTTCAAGGTTACACTCCTCCTTAACATACCACAATTCATCAATGCGGTCAAACAATAACATCAAGGGAGATACAGCGCAAATTCCATGAAATAAAGAAAAAACTGTCAAAGGGAAAGTTCTGGTCTCCTTACTACTTTCTTGTAACATCCGATCAGGTCACATTAGATATCCTGAAATGGTATGTGGATTCACAGGAGGTTAATCAGGAGAATCTATAGATTCAGGCTCATGGAAATCAGAGTTCCTCCAGATAGGGGTGAACGTGGAATCTGTCACCGGAGATTGGATGAAGCACTGTAAATACGTTTTCTCAAGTCATTTCTGTAGAATGATTCCCTCACAATGCCACTTGAGACAAGTTCCTTCAAAGCGTTCTGAACGGTTTTTCTGTTCAAGCCTGTAAGATCCATTATTCCCGCCTGATCCAGTGGGCCATGGTCCGAAATAACATAATATATAAATTTATTTGATGGCGGGCCCTCAACAGAAGTGGAGGAAGAGGGAATCCCGAAGGTGTCCCCCCTTAGCCCGAGTCTCTGGGTCTCAAGCGCTGCGAGACTTGCAGGAGCGATGTTTCCAAGATTCACCGTGTTACCCATCCTGATCACAAGCTCTACCTGCTGTCTTTCTACAGGCGCTTCAAACATGAGTTTCTCAATCGGGAAGTTCTCAGCAAGCCGGGTTACCCAGTCCCATTTTATTAATCCTTCAATGTCGAATACTCCCACACCTTTTCCAGTTTCCCTTCCCTCTACTATGACAACATCAGGTTCGTATTCCAGATCGCGATTTACCCCTTCAATGGTTTCATCCAGGCTGAGCTGGTTTTTTTCACTCTTTTTTCCAACTTCCATGGTGAAAGGGATGTTATTTGATTTTGCAAAATCAACAATTTTTTTCTTTTGGGAGTCTGGGAGGTCTATAACTCCTTCACTGATTTCCAGGTGAGAAAATCCATATTGGAGAAGACTTGAAAGAGTTCGTTCCAGATGGCCTTTCGCATAGGCTATCTCAAGTGCTGTACCTCCTGGGCTTACATCAATTCCTAGATCTCTGTATCTTTTTATCCTGTTGATCAGTGTTTTTTCATCCAGTAACATTGAAGTCGTCCAACCTATCTTCATAACATAAATTCTTTCCCTAAGGCTGGAAATAACATCCATATCCACTGAAGAAAGTTTGTCCAGAAGCATATTTTTCCCCATTGAACTGTTCCAGGTTTTGTCATTGATAATATTTTCAGAAAGTCTGTTAATATTCACAGTACATAAAGGAGATGTTTGGTATATGGTTTTCGCATTGTCCCTATATTGCCCATAACGGTTCAAAACTTCCCATTCTGATAATTATTTCAATAAATTGAAAATTATGGAAGATGGAAGAATATTTGGATTTACAGGATCTGAATCCGGTTGAAATGCTGGTAAAAATTGGGAAATATTATGGAAAAGGTGCTGTGTTCACTTCAAGCCTGGGGCTGGAAGACATGGTCATCACAGATATGATTGCCAGAAATAATATTAATGTTGAAATTGCGACTATAGATACAGGAAGACTCCCTGATGAAACATACCAGCTTATGGAAACGGTAAGGTCGGAGATGGGTATTGATTTAAAAATATATTTCCCTGAAAGAGAAGATGTTGAGGACATGATCAATTCCAGAGGAATCAATCTTTTCTACCATTCGTTAGATAACCGCCATTTTTGCTGTAATGTGAGAAAGGTAAAACCACTTAAAAATATACTTCGCAAAANNGGATCACAATGTCTGGAAAGTCAATCCACTTCTGGACTGGAGCAGGGATGAAATATGGTCATATGTGAGTATTCACAAAGTTCCATACAACATTCTGTTTGACCAGAACTATAAGAGCATAGGTTGCCAGCCATGTACAAGGGCAGTGGGAAAGGATGATGACGAAAGATCTGGAAGGTGGTGGTGGGAGAACGGTGTAAAGGAATGCGGCCTTCATTTGACAGGAGGCGTCAATACAGATCTTAATTTGGGAAAGAATTCTGGTGATGTTGTTGATTAACTCTCCGGCAAATATGAATCTCTCAGCGCATGGTGGAAAACTTGTTAATATCCCTGATGTCAGTGATAGGGAAGCACACCATACAATTGAAGTTAGCTACGGTACTGCCATCAGGATAATGAATATGAAGATGGGAATACTGAGTCCTTTGAAGGGATTCATGGGAGAAAGTGATTTCCATTCTGTGGTTGAGAACCAACGTCTGGAAAATGGTCTTCCATGGAGCATTCCATACACACTGGACATAGGAGAGAAAGAATTCAGATGTGTAAGAGCAGGTGATACTGTCAGGTTAAGCCAGAACTCAAGGGTAATAGCCATAATGAATGTAACAGATATTTACAGATATGACAGGATTGAATACTGCCGGAAAGTATTTGGAACCACCTCAACTGATCATCCAGGCGTCAGAAACATCAGGGAAAGTACGGGTATATGTATGGCTGGGGAAATCAAATCGGCTAACCTTCCGGAAATTCCCTTCATGAAAGAAACACTTTTTCCGGTTGACACAAGGCAGAGATTTCGGGAAAGAGGATGGAAAACCGTTACTGGATTCCAGACAAGAAATGTTCCACACAGGGGGCATGAAGAGATGCAGAGAACTGCACTGCGTGTTACGGACGGCATTTTCATAAATCCTGTAATTGGTAAAAAGAAACCGGGTGATTACAGGGACGAGATTATTATGAAATCATACGATACCCTCATAAATAATTATTACCCTTCAAACAGAGTCCTCTTTTCACCCCTTCACTATGAAATGTCATATGGAGGGCCCAGAGAGGCCATGATACATGCAATCATGAGAAAGAATTTCGGGTGCACCCACTTTGTAGTGGGAAGGGATCACGCTGGTATCGGAAACTTTTATGGACCATATGACGCCCAGAAAAATCTCCAGGCCTTTGAACTTGGCATAGAAATCATGAATATGGATGAGGTCTTTTACTGCAAGAAGTGCGAACAGCTGGCAACTTCGCGGGATTGTTCCCATGTGGATGGAGATAGAGTTCATTTCAGTGGAACAATGGTGAGGGA
>DAUP01000038.1:4543-6561 GCA_002505185.1 Ferroplasmaceae archaeon UBA567
GATCTTACCTTTACAGCCGCACCGTTATTCAGGTCTACCATGGCCCTTGATGGCATTAATGCTGTACCGGTCCCCCTTAATTCATTGTTGTATGTCATTATGACCTCATCAAAGGCTTTTATATCCGGTGTGGCATTCTGAATGCCCATGGCATATACAGTAGATGTGGGCCTGAAATCATCTATTGAAACATTGAATTTATCATTTTCAAGGAAAAATTTTCCCGATTCCGGAGTAATGGAAAAACGCCCTATGGATTCATTGTACACGAAAAGTATTCTGCTGCCCTCCACAATCATGTCCTGATGGAAACTGTTTATTAACTTTACATTGGAAATGTATGGAATTATCCAGTCACCAAATTGAAACCTCAATAAAGCACGGTAATCATCCAGTTTCTTGGCATATTGACTTTCTGCTGTCACGGTGTCCTTCAAAACAGTTGCAAGCCTTGCTATATTATTATCATCTGTAACTTTTCCCTCTATTATTTTTGCATTGTCTGGTATGGCATCACGAACAAAATCAAGGTCCTCCGGTATATATGCTATTACATCTTCATATCTATTTTTGTTAAAATATGCAGAAATGAGATTTTTCATCATGAGTTTTTCATCCTCATACCATGTGCCTATGACAGGTATATCATAAAAACGGGCGGGGTATCCCTTTTCCAGCTCCCGGGGAACTAGCCCAACGGGGGATGTAACAATCAATTCGTGGAGATATCTTCTGTACTGCCATATTCCTGAAAGTATTTTCTTATGGGTTTTTGAATCAGAATAGGGTTTTTTGGCGGAACATGGAAGCAGAAGTGCAATATTCCTGCGGTCTGGTTTTACATAGGATGATATTTTATTTCTGTAAGCAACAATATCAGGCCTGTTGAGTGACTCCAGGGAGTTGGCCTGGATATAGGGTGTCCTTGATGGAAATACACTGGAAAAATCTTCATAATATCTTGTGTCTGCTATTCTCAATATTTCCATTGCCTTTCCAGATATGGCAATTTTTTCTACTATTTCCCGTAATGTGTTATCCCGGGTTGAGACAAAAATTGATTCCAGTATAGATTCTGCAAATTGTATGTTCTCTTCAAAGGGTTCATAATCAACTCTTGATTTCCCGGCAACGTTGTATTTTATATGTTCCCTGCTTTCCTTTCTTATATACAGATCGTCAAAAATATTGACCCCAAGATAGGACAGTACCGGCATAAGATATGGATCTGAAATTCCCTGGAGATAAAACATTTTTGTGAAACCGTATTTTTTCCGTAATTCCATAAGAAACGAAACGAGGTGCACTGGCCTCTGTATTAATTCAAGGCCATTGTATATTATGATTATATCATTCCCTTCAATAATTTTTTCGCCGCTAAGGAAGGATGGATAGTATATTTTTTTTTGAAATTTTTCTCCCAATATTTCTATACTATCCTTCTCATTTTTATAGTCATCTGAAAATGTGTTTAATAAAATTGGGAATCTTTTTCCATTTCTGTATCCTGCCCATGTGAATCCCATCACGTATTGTTTGTCTTTTATCTTTTCAGGCATAGGATGCTATTAAAACAGATTATATATACTTTTAAAAATTATTTTGTGGTGATCCTTACCACATTGCTTCCACGTATGATGACTTTGCCGATTTTTCTCTGAACCTCTCCGTTCTCCTCTGCATCGTCCAGGGTCATGTTCATATACTCATCATACCCAACCAGTGTACCTACAAGCGACCTGTTGTCCTTTAATAATAACGTAACTTTTTTGTTTAAATTTTCCTCAAGCATTTTCATTGGTAATGTTGCCATTTTATTCACCTAATTATATTCATCCTCGTCGTTAAACTGATTGTCATGGTCCATCATGACTTTTATCAGGCCACCTAAAAGCTCCTTCATACTATCTATTTCCTTTCTCATATCCCTAACTTCTCTGGAAAGCTCCTGGACGTCCTTTATTTTATCAGCTTCTTTCATAATTAACACCTGATATATTTATATTGCCATAATCTGA
>DAUP01000037.1 GCA_002505185.1 Ferroplasmaceae archaeon UBA567
TAGATGATTTTGTCCAGAAAGCTCTGATAAGAAGGCCTTTGATAGAGCAGGACAGCATAAGTGTTCCAGGACTCACACTTGCCGGGCATACAGGCTTACTTTTCAAGGTAATTAAAACTATTCCCAGTAAGATTCCTGTTGAGGTAGGGGAGGAAACTCATGTGGAAATAAGGGAAGACCCCGCTTCTGAAGTGCTGGAAGAAGTAACAAAGGTAAGCTATGAAGATATTGGTGGTCTTTCCGATCAGCTGGGAAGAATAAGAGAAATAATAGAGCTTCCCTTAAAACATCCGGAACTTTTTGAAAGGCTCGGTATAACACCTCCAAAGGGTGTGCTGCTTAATGGTCCCCCAGGAACTGGAAAAACACTTATAGCAAAGGCTGTAGCCAACGAAAGTGGTGCAAACTTCTACGCAATCAACGGACCGGAAATTATGAGCAAGTATTACGGCCAGAGTGAACAAAAACTCCGGGAGATATTCCAGAAAGCTGACGAATCAGAACCATCTATAATATTTATTGATGAAATAGATTCAATAGCCCCTAAAAGGGAAGATGTGCAGGGAGAGGTTGAGAGAAGGGTTGTTGCCCAGCTCCTGACACTTATGGACGGGTTGAAAGACCGGGGGCACGTAATAGTCATAGGTGCAACAAACAGACTTGACGCTGTTGACCCCGCCCTGAGAAGACCGGGCAGGTTTGACCGTGAAATCGTCATAGGAGTCCCAGACAAAAAAGGACGTATGGAAATACTTGCAATACACACAAGGGGGATGCCCCTGGGAATGGATGATGAGAAACAAAGTGAATTCTTCAGCAGAATAGGAGACATAACATATGGTTTTGTGGGGGCTGATTTAGCCGCCCTGACAAGGGAAGCTGCCATGAATGCCCTAAGGAGGTACCTTCCTGAAATAGATCTGGATAAGCCTATACCCACGGAAGTGCTGGAAAAAATGATCGTCACAGAAGACGATTTCATGGAAGCACTAAAGAGCATTGAGCCAAGCAGCCTCAGGGAAGTCACAGTAGAGATCCCAAACATAAAATGGAATGATATAGGGGGTCTGGAATCGGTAAAATCAGAGCTTCGTGAAGCTGTGGAACTTCCACTTCTGAAGCCAGATGTATTTAGCAGGTTAGGTATCAGGGCTCCAAAAGGATTCCTGCTTTACGGCCCTCCGGGAACAGGGAAAACATTGCTTGCCAAGGCTGTAGCCAACGAAAGCAACGCTAATTTCATATCCGTGAAGGGTCCGGAGGTTCTTTCAAAATGGGTCGGCGAGAGTGAAAAAGCCGTCCGCGAAATATTCAAGAAGGCAAAACAGGTATCACCTGCAATCATATTCATGGATGAAATAGACTCAATCGCACCCAGGAGGGGAACGTCCATGGATTCGGGTGTCACAGAAAGAATAGTTAATCAGCTGTTGACCTCAATGGACGGCATAGAGGTGCTCAACGGTGTCGTTGTTATCGCTGCAACAAACAGGCCTGATATAATTGACCCGGCACTGCTCAGGGCAGGCAGATTTGACAAGATAATATACATACCGCCTCCTGAAGAGGAAGGAAGGCTGAAAATATTGGAAGTCCATACAAAGAAAATGCCTCTTGCCAGGGATGTTGATCTCCATGATATTGCAAGAAAAACAGAGGGCTATGTTGGTGCCGATCTGGAAAACCTGTGTCGGGAGGCAGGAATGATGGCGTATCGTGACAATCCTGATGCTACTGAGGTTAATCAGGAGGCATTTATAAGGGCAATGAAGACTATACGACCTTCAATAGACAAGAATGTTATAAAATTCTACAACGATCTTTCAGCAACAATGGGAAGAGACATAAGCGAAAAGAAGAAAACTGAAGACCTGGGTCTCTACCAGTAATCAATTTTTTATAAATATATAACTCTCCACATCTAATTTTTCATCAGAATTTTTTCTCAGGTATATCTTATCATTTTTTCTGAAGGCAAGAACTATTTTGTTTTCCTTTTCCATTATATGGATGAATTCACTGTATGTCCTGTCCATATACCCTTTATCCACATTCTCTTCAGAAATGCTATCGGATGTAAGCAAATCATTGATAAACTCTGGAATTCCCGGGATCATTATGGATGAATAAATTAGCATGGATGATACATCGCCCTTTATTATTATATCATCCATAAAGCTGGATGCATGTTCACGGCTGTCAGGATTAAGAATCTCACCGATTATTCTTATTTCTGGATTAAGTTTCCTTATAATCATGGCAGATAAAATGTTTTCAGCATCCATAGCCATCTGATCCTTATCCTCAGCCCTTGAAAAAATTATGACCGACGATGCCTTTTTTATGCCAGCCCTGATCAGGTCGTTTTCCCTCAGAAAACTGCCCTTTATAAATGTATATTCATTATCTCCCTTAATCTCATTTTCATTTAGGATAACTATGTCAATACCATCATATTTTATCCTTTCCAGTACTTTCTTTGTGCTTTCATTATAGTTGCACAATACTATATGTTTCTTTTCAGCTGCCATTCTCTCACCCAATTTTGAGGATAACCTTATATCTATAAGCATGCTTGTCAGGCCAGCCATCAGATATCCAAGGGACCCTATTCCTATTACCATTATGATCATGCCATTTGTCCTTCCAGCCAGGCCATATACCGGTGTGTCTCCATAACCAACTGTTGTAAT
>DAUP01000093.1:0-6828 GCA_002505185.1 Ferroplasmaceae archaeon UBA567
CATCCTGTTATTTTTTATGCCGGGTATACGATTGATCTCGCTCTCAGGCACACGCCGGAAGTTGTTTGAGAGCCTGACACACCTGATCTTGCCTTCCCTGTCCCACTTCCTGAGTGTGTTCGGATTGAGTTGGAGTATTTTACAGGCATTCCTTATGGTATAGAGTTTCCCATGATACTTATGAAAACATATTACAAATATATATGATACTATTCATTAACTATCAGAATTCTTTAATCCCGACAAGGTTCAATGTTACTCTACCAACTCTATTTTATGCCTTGAGATTTCGACCGTCAATGGACGCGACCGGACGCGTTCAATATATTGAAATTATTCAATTTCGTTTCTGATGACAGCAAATAATCCGAAAGGTTTATAAAGAGAATTCTACTTTAAAACACATGAGATTTACCGTAGTCTTGGAAAAAGATGAGGATAACATATATGTGGCTACAGTTCCTGCTTTGCCAGGATGCATATCAGATGGCCGAACAGTTGAGGAGGCCATGTCAAACATAAAGGAGGCAATACAGGGGTATATAGATGACATGAAATCAGACGGAGAGCCCATCCCCCATGACATCGACATCATTGGAAACGTTGAACTGAATGCCTAAACTCCCCTCTATTTCTGGAATGGACACTGTTAAAGCCATTTCCAAAATTGGATTTGTATTAAAAGGCAAGTAGGAAGCCATATGGTAATGAAACGGGAATCAGATGGCAGAAGAGTGACGATACCTAATCATGACGAATTGCCAAAGGGCACGCTAAGAGCAATAATCCGGCAGTGTGATCTTACTGTAGAGGAATTTATCAAGTTGTTATAAATTATGTTAAGATCCTCTGAATGCAAAAATCCATAATTCAAAACATTTGGGTAATAATTGGTGTATTAACTAATTCTTGCCATTGCCCTTATCTTTCTTCCTTTTTGATACATATTCTCCAGGGATCATCTGAAATGCAATGTTGGCTCTATTCCATGAATTTATAGATATTATAGCTCCGGTCAATTCTACAAGTTCAGTTTCATTGAATTCTTTACTGACTTCCTTGAAAAGTTCGTCACTTAGGTTGCCTTCAGAAATCAGAGTAACTGCCTCTGTCCATTTGAGTGCCATTTTTTCACGGTTAGTGAACTGGGGGGATTCCTGCCATGCGTTTAAAAGAAATATCCTCTGAGAAGATTCACCAGATGCAATAGCATCCTTGGTATGCATATCAAGGCACCATGCGCAACCATTTATTTGGGATGCTCTTATTTCTATTAGATCTATAAGGCTTTGTTCAAGGCTACTTTTACCCAGATACCTTGAAAAACCAAGCATTGTTTCATATAGCTCTGGAGACACCGATTTATAGTTAATCCTTCTAAACATGAAATCCATTAAATTATTATTCATTCCTATAATAACATTTTGACAAGAAATTACACAAAATTTGTGATGCCACTCTCAGTGAACTTCAACATGCTATGAATTTAGAATGTTACACTCCTTCGGTGAATTATAATCTTGTGGACCTTTTCATAGCAATAAAAATATCAACCTCCATTGAATGAAGTAAAAAGGTAAAAATTGAGAATAGATGACATTACCTTCATTGGTGGACATATTTAAATATAAGTAAGAAATTCTTACATAATGACTGATGATGAGTTTGAAACGGAATTCACTAAAACAAGTTCAAAGGGACAAATAGTGATCCCTTCAAAGATACGAAAGAAGCTTAATATTGGTAGCGGGAGCCTGCTCGCGGTCACCGCACAAGATGACTTGATTATATTGAAAAAAGTGAGTTCTAATATATCTTCTAAAGATATGATGACACTCAAACTTATTGAGGAAGCATGGGAGGACATCGATAAAGGAAAATACAAAGTCCGTTCAAAAAACGAATTCTTCAAAGAGTTCAGAGAATGGTAATACGCATAGACGAAATCGTCTACACGTCTAAATTCGAACACGATGTGAAGAGGATAAAGGATAAAAGTGTGAAAGATAGGTTAGAGAAAAACATAAGGAAAATTGTAGAGAATCCAGAAATTGGAAAGCCTCTCAGTTATGTGCTCAATGGAGAAAGAACCGTTAGAATACCGCCATTTGGACTTATTTATGCAATAAATGAAAACACTCTAATTCTTTTACGGTTTGAGAACAGGAGCAGGGTCTATGATTAAAGGGAATTTAGAAGAGTATGAATGTTAAGGTATTTTCTGGTTTGGAAGTTGAATTTGAGAGTTGCAGAGCAACTTTGATCGCTGGTCGCCCTTGTAGTTTGTGAATAAATGTGAAGAGAATTAATGAGCGCTACTCAAATTGGGCGTTTTTGCAGACATATGAAGAAGTATATGAGGATGGCAATATTAACGGACCAATCCTAGACAACGATAAGAATAATCAGTATAACGTCCCTTTCTATTCTGCAAACCAATTGAAACCATGGTCAGGTAGATACTCAGACGCACTTTTGGACAACATTCCTGCTGTTGGAAGTCTTTTAATTTATACTTCCCTTTGTGAAGACAATTTGAATAGACAACCAACTGATGCTTCTAAATGGAACTACAAAATGCTTTGCAATGTCAAATGGGGGTTTAATAAATCAAAATTGAAACCTATTTGCATAAACCTAGTGGAACTTCAAAACAGTATAATGAGGCAGAAGTTAAAACCAGTTTACGTTACATTTCCAGGTATTTCTATAAGTTAAGGTTCTGTCCCATTTTCACATTTAGATTTAGCATAAATGGCAGTCCAACATCTTGATGAAAGCAGGGAAAGGTTTTTCTGGCTTAGGCTCCATCTTTTGAACTGGAGAGGGTAGCAGATACTACTGATGCTACTTGCAAGGGGGTTGATCTGTGGTCATAACCCCAATCTGCTTAGGGTTTTTCCACATATGGAAAATTTCAAAAGAATCGACTATTTTAACATTATTGAAATAAATATATATCATTCAAAGGATAATGTCCTGTCTATTGTGCCATAATACTCAAGAGCCCAACTACTATCCTCAGAATCTGAGTTAAACGATAAACTTTCCACAGAAAGAGGGTCAGAGAATTCAATGTTAACTCTTTCAATTCCCGTTATCCTTCCACCGCTAAGTTTTTCCCACATAACAGTTTGCTTCATCCTTTATCTCCGTAACAGAATCTTCTCAATCTCACTTACTTACATTATGATCTCTTTCCCATCTGTACCTAGCCCTTATGGATGCCAGAATACCGATTATACACAATACAATGACTCCGGTGGTAATATACAGTGGATATATTGGTCCAACCAAGAAATCTACGCCAGAAAGTATAGTTATCAATGCAATTAAGTAATAGATCAAAACAGCAGTTGCAATAATAAGAAGAGGAATGTTTATTTTGTTCGAAAGTGGAGTCAATTCAACCGCCCTCCGAAAATCTCCTCAATTTCCTTAAACTTCTCAGTAGCCCTCTTTCCATTTTCTGTAAATAAAATCACATTCTTACCTGGATAACTTCGTGAATCGATCCTGCCAATTGCTAAACTCATGCCTTTGAGCAGATTTGGGGATGTTCCTCCCTGATGAATGGATAGATTCTGATTTTTATTAATCATGTTAATATTCACCTATATACTGAAAATGGGCCCGACCGGATTCGGACCGGTGACCTTCTCCGTGTCAGGGAGACATCATACCACTAGACTACGAGCCCTCTTAGGTTGATTTTGAGATGATATATAATTTTTTACTTTATGAATATTAGAATAGTGAAAATATTGAAAAATATTACTTTTCAATCCACACAGTTTTTATATTTGTGAATTCCCTGACACCAAACTGTGAAAGTTCTCTTCCGTACCCGCTATTTTTCGTTCCTCCAAAGGGAACCCGTGGATCAGAAGCAACGAGTTTGTTAACATACACCATGCCTGACTGAATTTCTGAAGCAAGTTTTTCAGCATCTTCAGGATTGCCCCAGATGGAAGCTCCAAGACCATATGGTGAATCGTTTGCCAGATCAATAGCCTCCTTATCAGTTTTATATGGCTTAATCACAGCCACCGGGCCAAAAATCTCATTGTAAAATAATTTGCCCGGATAAGCAATTGTGGGTTCAATCAGATTTCCAGTTCTTCCACCTCCTATTACCTTGCCCATGGATTTTAGCGTTGAAACCTGTTCAGTTACTATATCTGACTGGTCAGAAGATGATAAAGGGCCCAGGAACGTACTATTGTCTTCAGGGTCTCCTGGGGTTATATTTGCAAACGACTCTTCAAGTTTTTGCCCGAATTCTTTCTCGATGCGGCTATCCACAATGAAACGTTTTGATGCTATGCAGCTTTGGCCACCATTTTGCAGCCTTCCAATAGTGGCATTTTTAACAGCCCTGTCAATGTCAGCACTGGCAAGTACGATAAAGGGGTCAGAACCACCCAATTCCAGTACTGATTTTTTAATCTTCTGTCCAGCTTCGGATGCTATAAGTGATCCCGCATTTGTGGACCCGGTAAAGGAAACACCATCCACGTATTGGATAACTGACAATGACTTATTTCCCTTTAAAACAATGGATTTGAAAACATCTGTTTCAAATACTTCCTCAATGATCTTTGATGTCCCGGTCACCGAGGATGCGTGCTTCAGAACTATGCCGTTTCCTGCTATCATTGCTGGAACTGCAGCCCTGACAACCTGCCACAGTGGAAAATTCCATGGCATTATTAAAAGCACAACCCCGATTGGGTCAAATCGAATATACGCTTTCCCAGTAGATGTTTCCACCGGCATACTGTCAAGATATCCTGAGTAATGTTGACATATGTAATCTATGGTATCAATGCATTTTTCAACTTCCGCAATGCTCTGGCTTATGGGCTTTCCCATTTCATCGGTTATTGATTTTGCTATTTCCTTTTTTCTGTCCCTTAGGTTTTTGTTGACTACGTTGCCTAAAAAATCAATCCTCTCATGAATTGACTTTTTCCATTCCAGTTGTGCCTGCCGTATTCCAGATATTTTATCCTTCACAGTGCTTATACTATCCTCTTCATATCTTCCTATTTCTTTCTCCGTATACGGATTAATAGTTTTTATTGTCATGATTATTCCTCCTTATATTACCTGTGAATACCTTGCCAACCTCTCTGCAGATCCCTCAGACAGGCCGTTGGTACCCAATATTGTATACCAGTTTCGCATTTTATGTGCCATGGTTAGTGCCTTTACTATNNTCGCCCCTGTTCTGAAGGTAAGACATCATAATTGTTCCAAGCCCACAATATGCACCGTGATTTGATTTTCCATGTACCTGCTCAAGTGCAAATGTGAAAAGATGCTCGCTTCCAGCTGCTACCCTTGTTGTGCCAGATAATTGCATCAGATAGCCATCTGTTACTTCGGCCAGGAATAGGGTTTCCATCCCTATATAATTCATCTTTGCCACATCCTCCATCCTGGCTTCCAGCAATTCCGTTGTAGATTTTGCAACGTTCATGGCAAAATCATTGTATGTCTCATTACCGAGCCAGAATGACAGGCGCCAGTCATAAAGGCCGGAAAGTTTGGAAAGCATGTCGCCTACCCCCGCTGCAACATATTTCTTCGGTTGTTTGCTTAATATTTCGTAATCTCCTATTATTAAAAAGGGAGGTTTTGTTGGAATTGCATTATTTTTATTATTATCCCATAAAACAGAGTACCCTGTGGCAATCGCATCGCTGGAAAGCAGCGTTGGAACTGCTATAAAATTCAAATCCAGTTTGTATGATATATATTTGCACACATCCAGTGTAGATCCTCCACCTATCCCAAGCAGTAATGAATCATCCCCAATCAATAAATTCCTGACACGTGCCTTGAGGTTTTCCACAAAATAAACTGTTGGCTCTATATGATTTTCAATTAATGTGTCTATTTGATATCCATTTTCCGAAAGGGAATCAACAATGATTTTCCCGGCAACGGCGAAAGAAGTTTCACCCGCAATTATAATTATATGACCACGAATACCCATTTCTTTGAGCTCATTTCCTATGTTTTTAAGGGAACCGAAACCAGCCTGAATATTGGCTGAGAATTTCATAAACTTAAATTGTTGCGACACAATTGCCTCCTTTAATATATGTGCTCCAGTTCCTTAACCGCATCTTCGAAAATACTTAAACCCTTATCTATGAGTTCATCCTCTATTGTCAAAGGTGCTATATAGCGCATAACATTTCCAAAATGCCCGCAGGTAAGCATTAGGACCCCGTGCCTGTATAAATAGGATTTTACCATATTTGCCATTTCCTGTGAAGGTTCCTTTGTCTTCCTGCCTTTAACAAGTTCCGCCCCTATCATGAACCCTTTTCCCCTTACTTCTCCTATATACCTGCTTGAATCCTGAATTTCATTGAGCCGTTTCATTATATACTGCCCCTTGGAAGATACCCTCTCAAGTATATCCGTGTTTTTCAGATAGTTGAGAATTGCTGTGCCGGCTGCAAGAGCAACAGGATTGGCCCTGTATGTGCCTAGATGAAAACCCTTTGGCAGTTGCGTATCATAATCACTTCTGTATGCTATCATGGAAGTTGGTATACCACCACCCACACTTTTTGAAATGCACATGATGTCTGGATTCACGCCATAGTGTTCACTTGCCCAGATTTTTCCTGTTCTTCCCATCCCAGACTGGATTTCGTCGAATATAAGGGGTACAGAGTATTTCTCCGTAACCTCCCGTAGCATGGGCAGGAAATCATCGGGTGGCACTATATAACCTCCTTCTCCCTGTACTGGCTCCACCATGACACCACCAATGGCACCCGGACCAGCCTGTGGATCTTTTATAAG
>DAUP01000093.1:6885-18669 GCA_002505185.1 Ferroplasmaceae archaeon UBA567
GTTTTTTTCTTTGAAACATATCTGGCAAGGCTAACCGCAGCCTCGCAGGCATCAGCACCCGTTACAGTGAACATAACCTTTGACCTGTTTTTCATTTCAACAGGCAATACAGAATTCAGGGTTTTCATAAATTCTATTCTTGCCTCACTGGGTACCTCATTTATGTGTACAAGTTTCTCCAGCTGGTCTTTCATGGCCTTTATTACTATGGGATTATTATGGCCCAGATTCAGCACACTTATCCCTGCAAACCAATCTATGAATATGTTTCCGTCCATATCCTCTATTGTTGATCCACTTGCACGCTTCACAGCCAATTTAAATATATCAGTATAAACCCTGGTATTTGTTTCATATTTATCCTGTTCCTTGAGCATTTCCAGAGATTTTGGCCCGGGAAGTTCTGTCCTGATATCCGGTGCATTTTTAAAGCTTAAATCGTATTTTTCCATTTTTTTCACCTATTTTTAACTATTCTCTTCAATATCTACCTCTGCATCATAATTGCCCGCATTTTCCAATGTTTCTGGATGCCTGAACTTATAGTATAATGTTACCGCCACAGCTCCAACCACTATCCATAGAAATCCTATTATTGATATGATGAAAAATGCAAGGTTCAGCATTGTGGGGGCGGCAATGTAATCTACAACATTTGTCTCTATTGTGAAATATATTATGACAAGACCTACTATACTCGCTATGGTAGGAGCTATGTAATGGTACAATAGATTCGATTCCCCAGTTTTTTTAAGAGTATTATGGCTGAAGAATGTGAGAGAAGTGTTCCCTATAATATGGACAGTAACTATACATATTCCAGTCATTGTCAGGAGTATCAGTGCAGCATTTACCGGCCCAAATATGACGCCCATTATAAGATCAAGCACAAATGAAATTGCAAGCCATACAAGCATGGCATTTCCAGGAGTTTTATGCACCTTATGAAGCTGACCTATATATTTTGGGAATATTACCTTGTCCCTGGCCGCAGAGTACCATATCCTGCTCACTGCATTTGTCTTGGACACTGCATAGGAAAAATAGCTGTTCACAGTGAAAATAATCAATAGAACAAATCCTACGGGACCCATAAATTTATAGAAAACTAACAACCCCGGATCTGGTGACACAGCAAAACTAGCAATGGATGGAAGCCCCCACCCGACAACCAGTGCATATGTTGCAGGAATTAAGGCAAGTCCTGCAAGCAACCATGCTATTAATATGGATTTTTTCACATTTCTTTTAGAATTTTTCATTTCCTCTGAAATTGTGGTAACTGTCCCCAATCCGGTGAAATCCACTATGGAGAATATAACACCAAAGAAGAATCCTCCCAGGGCTCCTCCGGTTGGGAGATAAAAAGGCCTTAAAGAATTTGCGGATCCTAGCCTTATTATTATGAAGAAGGATCCAACGATCAGGAGTAAAACCTCCATTAATCCCGTGATTGCCATATAATTGGTTGATATTTTAATTCCAAGATATGGCAGTATAAACATATATAACGTTATTATTACTGCGAAAACAACCCAGAGATAGGGAATTTTGCTTATATAGGTAGATATGGCAAAGACAAATGCTGATAACCCGAGAATACCAAAAGCCTGCCCTGTAAAATTTTCACCCATCCAGGAGAATAGTGCCATTGGCCCGAATACACCGTTCTTTGTACTGCCAGCAGCATATGCGTAATAGCTCCCTGCGTTGGCCTTATACTTCGAGAACTCATAGGGCATAATCATAAAAAGCCCATAGGAAAGCCAGGCAACTATTATAGCCAGTGGAGAAGCCACAAGGGCGAATTCAACAGTTCCAAGAAGCAGTATGGCAACGTCCGCAGCCGGTCCAACATATGAAAGGGATTGGAAAATTCCCGCCATTGTACCGACTTCATTTTTTTTCAAACTGTTTTCTGAGTTTGATTTCATAACAAATATAATAGTTACTTGTATATTATTTCTTCTATAATATTTGATAAAGATAATTTAAACGAAAAATTTTTGAAAATTAAATATTTTAACGTATTTTTTTCTTGTAAAACCAAAACTAAACATAAAAGATAAAATATATCCTGAAAATAGACTATAATGGTTGACGAATTTGATAAGCGCATACTTAACATTATAAAAGACGATTCGGCTATGCCGCTAAAGGACATAGGAAAAGCTATAGGGCTGTTTTCACCCTCAGCGGTTAGCAAGAGAATAAAGGATATGAAGAAATCAGGAATCATTAAAAAGGAAGTGGCCATCCTTGATTATGAGCGTCTGGGATTTGATTTTATGACAATAATCCTAATCAAGACTAAATACTCAAAAAACTATGCCTCGTCCATTGGTGATAAGCTGAAGCAGCTTCCAAATGTCATAGCCATATATTTTGTTCTTGGAGATATAGATTTTATAGTATTCAATATCAATAAGGATCGATCGGACTTTTTAAAAGTCATGGAGGCACTGACAGAAATGGAAGAAATTGACAGAAGTGATTCCAGGGTGGTTGCATATGCCATTAAGGATATAGATTTTGGGGCTATTAAAATTAAATAATATTTCAATTAGTGACACACCGAGCTAACAAGCAGATCAAAAATTTATTCCGGCAGATGATTGCAGACAGAGTCCACGATCCAGGAGATAGTCTATGGTATATTGCAGGAAGAAAAGCCCTGGAACAGCCTGTTCATACCCAAGTGTTATGGTACCGCCATTTGTTTTGATGAATCAGGACTCATATCCTTCTGGAAAAGAATGGCAGAAACGCATTCATTCCATAATGTCATCCATAAAATGGTCCTCATGCTTTTCACTTTCAGCACATTTATCACAAAGATATACATATTTACCCATTTCCTCTGAGCAAACGTAGCATTCCAGGCTGGCAATTGTTTTTTTCCCGGAGGCGGCACAATCTGAGCAATAATAATCCTTTTTTTTATTTTCAGATACTACTCTTGGAAAATCCTCGTCACTCAATTCTTCTTCCAATATCTGCTGGGCGGTTATATAAAAATGTACTTCAGACCCAAAGTCGTAAACGTATCCAAATTTGCTACCAGTTCCGATTCCAATAGAATCAATTCTTAAATTAGCTCCCTCGCCTTGGCCTATTGGTTTGATTATTCCAAAGCCGGATCTGTACCATTTCTTCCCACTATAGAACTCACTAAGGTGGTCAAATGTATCAAGATTGAACGAGATTCGGATCATCCGGTCAAGGTCTCCAAATGTCTGATCGCCTCTGATATCTATTTTACGCCAAATACCTCTCCTTCCCTTCATTGAGATTCTAAACCTGTATATACGAATTTTTTTCTGTTGCATAGACTCCTCCCCACAGGATAATAATTGATCTAGAGCATAGGATAGCTGGTTACATCCCCCCACAACTTTCTCAGTAATCTTACCCTGGAAATATTGTTAAAGGAATTTCCATGGCATTAATTTCCTTCCGCCTGGAGGTACTATATTTCTCATGCTAAGCTATCCGACTTTACGGATGCAGGTACGCATGAAGCAATATCCTGTTAGATCGATTTCGCTCCTGTCTGTTAGTGGATAAATTATGTCATGGGGATATAAAATGGTTCGCTTCCATCTCCTCTTTATCATAGTTCCGATGAGGTCATGATTGATCTGCAACAATACATTGCGGCTCCGATTTATGATATGGTTCCTTACCTTCGCTCACTGATTCCCATAAATAGGGCAAATCCCTCAGTATCTTTGTTGCCGATATATGATTCATGTACCAGGATTAACAGTCGGGTAATTTTTGATTGAGTGTTCTGCAAGAGGAATTCCTGCCCGGAAATATGAAACAACAATGCTCATATAGATAGAATCAATATAAAATGGAATGGTAACCAGAGATTATTCACTTTATATTAAAAGTTTGATGCATGAAAATGATAGAAAAAATGACGTTGATAAACCTGTATCCATATGGAAGGAACTGGACCGCTTAAGAGGAACACCAGAAAAAACGATGGTATGCATTTTCAGGACAACAGGATGTGCATGGTATAAATTCACGGCCTGTTCAATGTGTGGCTATTTTAACGATACTTCACCGGAAATAGTAGATGAAAATCTCATGAGGCAAATAGATACATTATATGATTCTTTAAATGACACAAAAGTATTAAAAATTTTTACTTCTGGTAGTTTTTTAGACCCAAATGAGGTGCATCCAGCGGTCAGGGATTATTTCATTGACAGAATGAAGGATAAGATAGACAAACTTCTGGTTGAATCAAGAACGGAGTATATTCGTCCTGAAACTCTGCAGCCGTTCAAAAAAGCAGGAATTGACATGCGAATAGCAATTGGGCTTGAAAGTGCCGATGATTATATCATGAAATATTCGGTGAACAAGGGGAGCACATTGAAGAAATTCATTGACGCTGCCAATATTCTCCAGAGAGAAAAAATAGAACTGCGGACATATCTATTGTTCAAACCCCCATTTATATCGGAAAAAAGGGCAATAGAAGATATTGAAAAATCAGTTGCGATTGTAGCACCATACTCCGCTGATATATCTATAAATCCGATGAATATACAGAAAAACACCCTTGTTGAAAGATTATGGAAAAAAGGGCTCTACAGGCCACCTAGACTTTATTCACTTGCCAGGATACTTATAGATTTAGGCGATAAATATCCAGTTCTATCATACCCAACCGGTGGAAATAAGGAAAGGGGAATTCACAATGATAAGTATGATGGGAAGCTACTTGACCTTATTATGCAGTCATCCCTGGACCATAATTTTACCGAACTTTCAAAATATTACAATTCTCTTGATCTTGAGGACTTTAAATACGATCTGGAACTTGAGGACAGAATGTTCTTCCAGGGGGATTACAGCACACTTGTAAACAGGTTGGCAGGCTCGTCAATCACCTATTAATTTTTTTAAATCTTGAAGTTTTTTTTCAATTTCATTTATTATTTCCCTGGAGTTAGCATTATATTTTATTGTATCAATAAGAACACCGGGATTTTCCTTATACTTTATTTTTTCAATTTCTAGAAATTTGGAATAGGACCCTGTCACAATATCCGAATTACAGGACTCAGATATATAGGACAATATATATGGCTTTACAAGTATTTCACCCATCAGGGTGTCATGCTGTTCTGCATCCATAGAGATTATATTGTAGCCTGGAAACATATTTTTTATATCATCCAGTGAATTAATCCTTGATATGTCATTAATAAATATAATAGACTTATTCTTTTCATAGGACTCAGGGCCGAAGAGAGGATGGAGGCTGATTATATGGCCTGAGAAGTTTACCATTTTTGATTTAACAGATGTGAGGTCTATGAACCCTTCATATTCCGGGAAACGTTTTACAATGTTCAATGTGGCTTTCACTGGCAATGCCAGAAATGCAAAATCTGCTTCCTTCAGTTCTGCTTCCATATGGCCGGAATTTTCAATATCAATTCCATGAGCATCAGGAAAAATTTTCATAAGTGTTTTGCCAAGTCGTCCATTTGACCCCATAACTAGTAAGCGCATGTTACCTTATTTCCACTTTATATATATTTCCTTTATTTGTAAGGAATTTTTCAGATATGAGCATGTAATCTTCCCCTATTATTATATCCTGATTTTCACGTCCGTCAAGATATATGGTGAGGTCAGGAATTTCAATCCTTTCTGTTATATGGTGACCCCCCATGCCAAAGATTTCGCGTATACTGCTATACCTGCATAATATTAATGTTCCGGGATTAAAAATTCTTGAGAGAATAAATATCAAATTATCTATTTCACCCCGATATTCCACGTATTTAATACCATTGATCATTTTAGAATATTTTACAGGACTTACAGCATGTTCCCTTTCAACCTCATAATTTATTGAAAATTCAAAAAGTATGTTAAGCACTGCTTCTTTGAACTGATCATCCGAAAGCGACTTTAATATTTCTATTTCCCTTTCACGGTTTCTAATTTTCAAATCTTTTGCAATTTTATATTCACCTATTCTCATAGCTATTTGTTTTCTTTTTTCCAGTAAACGAAGAATTTCTTTCGAGTTATCATAAAGTTCATCCCGTAATGTATCCAGGTCATTGATAAATTTTATCACCTATGCTAGAATATGTCTATCATATATAAAAATTTTTCAGCCCTAATAGAGATATATAATAAACTTTAAATTAAACGAATTTATAACAACCTTATTGAAATTAAAGGACCTCGGGGAAAGGAAAATTATAGAGATATTAGAATATGGAGAAACCGGCCTGGAGGAGAAGGATGATTGTGCCCTGATAGAGTATGGGAACTCATATATCCTTCTTTCAACAGATTTAATCACAAGGAAAACACACATACCAGAAGGTACGAACCCATTTCTGGCAGGGAAATTCTTTGCGGCAATAAATCTAAGCGACGTGGCAGCAATGGCCGGAATTCCTCTGGGATTTCTGGTTTCACTTTCCGTTTCCCCTGAATATGAAATTGAATACCTTCAGGAGTTTTACAGAGGAATAAGACATGAACTTGGAAAATTTCATGCTTCAATCATTGGCGGGGACACAAAGGAAGGCTGTGACTTTACAGCCTCAGGCACCATAGTGGGAAAGCAGTCCCCTGATCTTGTAAGGAGAAGGTCTGACATAGCAGAGGGACAGTATCTCCTGGTAACAAACTCTCTCGGTTCTGCTGGTGCCGGATACATATATTATACATACGGAATTGACAGGGAACTTGGAATCAAGAAGATGCTTGATGTGGAACCAAGGATAAATGAAGCGTTAAAAATTAGTGCGGGGGGTGCAAAATTCATGATGGATCTGTCAGATGGAGTTTTTGCATCAATACACCAGGTTTCAATGGATTTTGGAGTCGGTTTTAAGATTTATGGAAATAAAATACCGATCGATGAAGACGTTAAAGCCGCAGCAGCCGTTTCAGGCTTTTCCATTGATGATATAGCATTATCCTTCGGTGGAGATTACGAGCTTATGTTTACAGTGGAGAAATCTTCAATTAAAGAGTTTACACAGGCAATGGACAGGGAAAAAATAGAGGTTCATTGCATAGGCGAAACATATAATGGGGATAACGTAATTTATGACAAATCATGGGTTCCAATAAAGAATGTAGGATATGAACATTTCAACAAAATTCCCCTTAATAAATAATATCAAAAATGTAAATATTTATATAGAAAATATTTATATAGAAGAACAAATGTATGTGTCGTCAACTACCTCTGCCTGAAGGATTTGTTCTGTGAGAAATAGCACAGGAATTTATTAGGGGGCCGTGAAAAACATGAAAGAAAGTCAGAAGTTAGACCGGAGAGATGCATACGCATCTGGGAAATCAATCCGTATAAAAGGAGGAGAAAAGAATATGGATATAAGCACGAAGAATGTCAAACCGATAAAATACGGCAAAGGATTCGGGTTCACTGCAGAATCCCCCCCCACACTTTCGTATGGGGTCTCATTGGTGGTGTAAGATGAATCACAAAGAATATAATAGGCCCCTAGAATTCGATATAGAACAGGTAAAGAAGAGAAATAAGATGAAGGACAGGGAAGAAATGGAAAAATATAAGCAGTTATATACAGATACAGTCGCTGACCTCAACGATTACAAAAATCTATATATACGCCAGCGTTCAGAGATGGAAAACTATTCAAAATACAAGGAAAGAGAAATAAACAACATTCGCAAAAATGCCAGCAGCGATCTTATCAAGGAACTCTTGCCTGTTCTGGACACACTGGATGCAGGCGTTACCCACGACCCAAGACTTGAACCTGTAAGGTCACAATTGCTAAAAGTCTTACAGTCACACGGGTTGCAGGTAATAGATGGAAAAGGGAAGAAATATGACCCGAATCTTGAGGAGGCAGTAGGTGTGCTTGATCAGGGAGAGGACGGGACCGTTCTGGAAGAGGTTCAGAAAGGTTATACACTTAATGGTGATGTTCTAAGGACATCAAAAGTAATAGTTTCAAAAAGGTGAAGTAAAATGAGTAAAATAATAGGTATAGATCTTGGTACAAGTAATTCGGCAGCAGCTGTTGTTATTTCCGGCAAGCCTGAAACCATTCCGGCTGCGGAAGGAGTTTCATTGGGTGGGAAATCTTTTCCCAGTTATGTGGCATTCACGAAGGATGGACAACTTCTGGTTGGAGAACCAGCCAGAAGACAGGCACTCCTTAACCCAGAAGGTACAATATATGGTGCAAAAAGGAAAATGGGAACAGATTTCAAATACAAAATATTTGGAAAAGAATATACTCCGCAGCAGGTCTCAGCATTTATACTCCAGAAAATTAAGAAGGATGCTGAATCATTCCTAGGTGAGCCTGTAAACGATGCAGTAATAACTGTCCCAGCATATTTCAATGACAACCAGAGGCAGGCAACAAAGGATGCAGGCGCCATCGCTGGATTAAATGTGAAGAGGATTATAAATGAGCCTACAGCCGCATGCATGGCTTACGGAATAGACAAACTTAATGAAACGCTTAAAATTCTTATTTATGATTTTGGTGGTGGTACGCTGGATGTGACAGTAATGGATTTCGGGCAGGGTGTTTTTGAGGTAATGTCTACATCAGGAGATACAAAACTTGGTGGTAGCGATATGGATGAAGCCATAGTGAACTTCCTGGCAGATGATTTCAAATCAACGGAAGGAATTGATCTCAGGAAGGATAAATCTGCATACATAAGGCTAAGAGATGCGGCAGAAAAGGCAAAAATAGAGCTGTCCACAGTTCTTGAATCCGACATAAACCTGCCCTATATAACTGCAACCCAGGATGGCCCAAAGCATCTGGAATACAAATTAACCCGTGCAAAGCTGGAGGAACTTATCGCCCCTATAGTCGGAAAGTCTTCCCAATCCCTTGACAAAGCGCTGGAGGGGGCAAAACTTTCTAAGGGTGATATAAACAAAATCATACTCATTGGAGGGCCTACCAGAATGCCATATGTGAGGAAATACGTTGAAGATTATTTTGGCAAGAAGGTGGAAGGAGGAGTAGACCCCATGCAGGCAGTAGCAACAGGTGCAGCAATTCAGGGTGGAGTCCTGATGGGAGACATAAAAGACATAGTGCTTCTGGATGTAACTCCACTTACCCTTGGTATTGAAACTGTTGGTGGTGTCATGACTCCATTGATCAGTGCCAATTCTACAATACCCACAAAGAAAACACAGATATTTTCAACTGCAGCTGATATGCAAACTTCGGTCGAAATTCATATAGTACAGGGAGAAAGGCCGCTGGTAAAAGATGATGTGTCTTTGGGCAACTTTGTACTGACAGGCATAGCACCCGCACCAAGAGGAGTTCCACAGATAGAAGTAACATTTGATATTGATGCAAATGGCATACTGAATGTTTCTGCAAAGGATAAGGGTACAGGAAAATCCCAGAGTATTTCAATCAGTGCCTCAAACAAACTTTCAAAGGATGAAATAGAGAAAATGAAAAAGGAAGCTGAACAGTTTGCAGAGGATGATAAGAAGGAGAAAGAAAGAATAGAAACCCTGAATAACGGAGAATCACTGGCATATACAGTAGAAAAAACAATAAACGAAGCTGGAGACAAGCTCGATGATGCAACAAAGGATAAAATGAAGGGCTTTGTTAAAGATCTTAAGGATGCTGTTGAAAAGAAAGACACAGAAAAGGTAAAGGAACTAACCGAAACACTGACAAAAGAGATGACTGAGGTATATACAAAGATGGCTCAGGCACAGCAACCTAACCAGGATGCAAATCAGCAATCAGAAGAGCAGGAAGAACAGAACCAGGAATCTTCCCAGGAAAAGGATAGTGGAAATCAGGACTCTGACGACAATACAGTAAATACAGACTATAAAGAAAACCAATGAGCTAAAATGTCAGAAGATTATTATAAGGTGCTGGGAGTAGACAAAACCGCATCACAGGATGAAATTCGGGCTAAGTTCAGGGAACTGGCGAAGAAATATCATCCTGATGTCAATGCCGGCAGCAAGGAAGCTGAACAGAAATTCAAGGAAATTGCAGAGGCATATGAGGTACTCTCTGATCCAAAGAAACGACAGCAATATGACGCTACCGGTTCCACTACCTTCGGAGATGCAGGTGGAGCAGGAGGGTCAAGCTTCAACTGGGAAAATTTCTCCCATTTTGATGACATTAACGATATATTTAATACAATATTTGGTGGCGGATTTAGCAGGAGCAATTCTGGAGGATTCTATGGCGGATATAACACCCAACCAGACCTTGATATCTATATAAAGGTTAATGTAACCATGGAAGATGCATACTACGGGGCATCAAAGCCCATCAAATTCAGAAGAAACGCTATGTGCGAAGCCTGTAATGGAAGCGGTGCTGAGGGCGGAGTTTTGATAACCTGCCCCACATGCCATGGTACCGGCCAGGAGCGGATAAGCCGTGGTCAGGGATTTTTTAACTTTGTTCAGGTAGTTGTGTGCCGCACATGTAATGGCAGAGGGAAAATACCGAAAACACCATGTAGGACCTGTGCTGGCAAAGGATATGTGCCCAAAATAGAAAACATTTCTATAAATGTACCAAAGGGTGTTGACACAAATACCCGGCTGAGAACACAGAAGCTCGGCAATTCCCTCGGAGGAGTTACTGGAGATCTTTATGCAGTGGTATATATACAGCCAAATCCAAATATAAAACGTACGGGAGACAATTTATACTTAAAAGAGGCCATAGATTTCCCCACAGCAGCTCTTGGCGGGACCATAGAAATTCCTCTGTTCAGAGAAAAATTCACTTTAAACATACCGCCTGGAAGCCAGCCTGATGATGTTTTAAGAATTAAAGGCGCCGGAATGCCCAGACTAACTTCCCGCGGAAGTGGTGATCTGCTTGTTGTCCTCAAATTGCAGGTTCCAAAGCATCTTACATCCAGGGAAAAAGAATTAATAGAAGACCTCAAGAGTGAACCGGTTAAAAAGTCATGGTTCCACATATAGAAATAAATTTTTCTACCATTTATAATATTAAGCAATACCTGTCATTCACACTATTGATTTTAAAGCTTAATTTTTCTAGAGGCAATACTACAGGATAAAATTATAATATCCTTCAATTATCACAATCAATGGAAATATTGCCAGTTAGAAATGGAGATGAACTGGATATAATAAAAGTTGCAGAGAGATCATGGAAATATGCTTATAAAGGCATATACACAGATGCGTATATACAGTACTGGATAAATAAATACTATGCAGTAAACAAAATAAAAACTGAGATAAAAGAATCAATTGAGAATACCAATCCTTTATTTTATGGACTGTTTGATCGTAATGTGCTTGTAGGATTTATAGAAATAAATAAAATCAATAAAATATTGCTAAGATTTTATCTGGAACCCACCTATATAGGACATGGATACGGCACTCAACTATTTAACACAGTAGAAAAAATCATCATGGCCGAAAAAATTTCCAACATTGAATTATATGTAAATCAATTAAACTATAATGCAATATCATTTTACAAAAAACTTGGTTTTCAAATAATAAAGGAGGATAATGAGGATTATATAATAGAAAAATACTATAATAAATAATTCCTCTTTGAAATACCTTAAAAATTAAACAGATACTATTTAATCAACCATAAAAATAAAATTTTAGGGCTAAGATTACAGAATTCTTAAAAAATTAATTTATGGATAATTTAGGTATTCTTTCCATCATGGGGTTCAAACAGTTAATAAATAGTATTATATATATTTGTA
>DAUP01000092.1 GCA_002505185.1 Ferroplasmaceae archaeon UBA567
TTCCAAAGATCAAAGTTGCAGTTAGATCTGGGGACACGGCCCAGAACGACAGAAACAAAATGCTCAAGAAACCCCCACATATTATAATAACTACTCCTGAGTCCTTTTCACTGGCAATAACTGCAACAAAATTCAAGGAAAAATTTACTGGAGTGGAGTATGTGATACTGGATGAGATACATGAGGTTTCTTCCACAAAGCGAGGCTCATTGCTCTCATTTAACCTTGAAAGGCTAGAAAACCTGTCTCCCGGATTTGTCCGTATTGGCCTTTCAGCCACACAGGCACCTCTGGATCTTATAGGAACATATCTGTGTGGCTATAATGGAGAGAGAAAAAGGGATTTTGAAATAATTGAAGTAAACACCAACAAATATCTCGACCTTAGCATAATCACGCCTGTGAAGGACCTTACACTGGTAAGCTATGAGGTCGCCAATGAGAAGATGTATGATATACTTGTTGACCTTGTAAACAACCATAAGACAACACTTATATTCACAAATACCAGAAGCTCAACGGAACATGTTGCAATGAGGCTCAAAGCCAGAGGAATAGAAAATATAGAGGCACACCATTCCTCACTGGGAAAACAGACGAGAATAGAAGTGGAGAACCGCCTCAAGGACGGGGAGTTAAAATGTGTGATAACATCCACATCGCTTGAACTGGGAATAGACATTGGATATATTGATATGGTTATACAGATTGGAAGCCCAAAATCAGTATCCAGGGCACTGCAGAGAATAGGCAGGTCTGGTCATGGAGTTAGAGATTTATCACTGGGCAGGTTTATAGTTTTTGATCTTGATGACCTCATGGAATGCGCTGTCATGACAAAGGCTGCATATGACCATGAAATAGACAAAGTCACCGTTCCTGAGAATCCACTGGACGTCCTCTCTCAGGGGATAATAAGCATGTCCCTTGAAAAAACCTGGGGAGTGGATGAGGCATATAACATTATAACCAACTCATTTTCATTTCATACTCTAGAATATGATGATTATATTGCAACTATAAACTACCTTTCGGGAAGAATAGAGGGGAACACATTATTTTCCAAAATATGGTACGATGAGGAGGAAAAGAAATTCGGGAAAAAGGCAAGTACACGGATGATCTATTTCATGAATGTTGGAACCATACCGGAAGAGGCTAATTACAATGTGGTAAACGAAAAAGGTAGAATGATTGGGCAACTCAGCGACAAATTTGTTGAAAGGCTCAAAAATGGTGATGTTTTTGTCCTGGGGGCCAAAACCTATATGTTTTTAAGAGTATCAAAAAACAATATTACTGTAAAAACTGCCACAGGAATGAAGCCCACTGTCCCGTCATGGACTGGCGAGCTTTTGCCAAGGAGCTATGACCTGGGCATTTTAGTGGGTGAATTCCGCAAAACCCTGTACGAAAGAATTAAAAATGGAGAGGAAACAGAAAAATGGCTTATGGAAAACTACAGAGTGGATTCCTTCGGAGCTAAAAGCCTTATATCCTATGTTAAAACGCAGGGTAATTTTTCCATACCTACGGAAGACTATCTCTATATTGAAGGATACATAGACAACGACCTTTACAGCATCATATTCCATATACCCCTGGGAAGGCGTGTAAACGATGCAATGTCCAGGGCATACGGGCTTGCCGTGTCCAACAAATACGGTGTAAACACAAGAATAAGCGTCAATGACAATGGATTCACAATAACACTGAACAGAAGAGTGCCAATAAAGGATATTGTGGGACTTCTGACACCTTCAAATTTCAGGGACCTCGTGGATCGTTCCATAGTAAACACAGAACTCTTTAAGCAGCGTTTCAGGTACTGTGCAACCAGATCTCTCATGGTTTTGAGAAAGTACAAACAGACAGACATATCCGTGGCCAGGCAGCAACTCCGCAGTGACAGGCTTCTTAGAATTCTGGAAGAAATGCATAATTTTCCAGTTATAAAGGAAGCATTCAATGAGGTAAAATATGATGTTATGGATGTTGAACGTGCTGCATGGTATGTAAACGATGTAATATCAAAAAAGCATTACATTATCAGGGATTATTCCACGGAAACAAGCCCATTTTCATATAACCTAATTCTCTCAGGGGTTTCTGACATAGTACTCATGGAGGACAGATCCAGATTATTAAAAGAACTTAGAAGCAAACTGCTGGACAAGATATATGGAACTGAGGGGATTGATTTCCTCATAAAGGATTCAAAGCTTGTGGAGAATTATTTCAAAAACAAGATTCCGGCAATTAACAGCATTGAAAGTTACATGGAATTTGCAGAGCATTTTCTTTATATTGATCCATTCAAGAAAAAATTCAATTCTCCACTGGATTACACNNATGAATACTATGGAATAGTATACAACCTGTTCAGAAAGGATATTGAACTTAACAGGAGGGATAATGAAGTTTACGATTTAATAAACAACTCAACTTTCAATGAACTCAAAAAATCAGGAATAGGTGAACAGGATTTGAAGGATAGCCTGATAAAACTGGAATCTGGATATCACATAAGAAAAACAGTTAGGAAGGGATTACAGTATTACATAAGAAATGAAGAAAAGCCGGAAAAACCAGAAGATGCAATGAAACATGCCATATCCCTTGTACTTTCATCCTTTGGCCCACTTTCATTTGATGAGTTACTTATCAGGCTTCCTGTGAATAATGAGGACCTTGAGTCCGCACTTAATGAAATGACAAGAAGCGGGAAGATAATATTCGATTATATCACTCCTATATTCATGAAGCAGTACATGATGAAATCTGATTTTGACGCCATAATAAACAATACAGAATATGACCTGTCAAGCCGGAGAATATCAAATTTCTCACAGCAGGTGGATTCCATTGAAGATTACTTTAACAAATACGGCTTTGCATTTGAGGTATTCGATATAAGGGCAAGAGTAAAAAAATTCAGGGTTGAGGATCTTGAAAAGGCTGTGAAGTCAGGTTCAGTTTTTTACACGAGAGCCATAAAAAACAAATATGTGTATATTGCAAAATGGCTCATGGATGTTCTTTACTATATTAGAGAAGAGAAAAACAGCGATGAGGAGGAGAAAATACTTGATTATGTTGAAAAGGGCATAGACACAGAGGAAAAGCTATCAGAAATCACAGGAATGGATACAAGAATAGTAAAAGCAATAATCAGGAATCTGCAGTACAAAATTAAAATCGTCTCAGGACACAGTGGGAAAATGGAGATATACAAACCGGAAAATGATGTTGACACAAATTTAATAATTGAGAAATACGGTCCCATAACGGCAAGAGAGATTGCAAGGTTCTTCTGGTTCAATCCCGCAAAACTGGATTATACAAGATTTTCACCTCTTTATTTTAAAAATGAGATTTATTACGGTGATATACCAGATGCACCTGAGAATACCTCAATAATAGTTATGAAGAACGACCCGGTAAGCATATATCTTGGTAAATATATCAGAAATGATAATTATAATGCAAGGTTCATCTACCATGGAAATGAGGAATCTATGTTTTACATGGAAGAAAAGGAACCGGGAATGTGGATTGACAATATAGATTTTGAAAGTGGAAAGGTATCTGACTTTCTTAACACACTTCAGCACGATACTTATAGACTTGGTATAGACTCTATCATAATCAGGACCCAGAACAGGGAACTCATGGAAGCGGGAATAAAACACGGTTATATGGCTGCAGAAAACGTTATTTACAAAGGAAATTTTGACGTGGTTAACATGACCATTGCCGATCTTCTCTCCCTGTCAGTGAACAGGTACAGTTCCAGAAATGGAACCATGAATTATAATGAATTGAGCAAGGTATTTTTAGGCGTCAGAACAGATATGGAGGCTTATTATACTGGAATCAGGAGTGTTGAACTGAATAATTACTACAGTTCCATGCTTATTTATAACTTTGAGGGGCCATATAATGTGCCAGCATACGGAACCAAAAATGTGATAGCATTGTATAAGGCCATAAAGAAAAGGGAACTGACTGAAGCAGAGGAAACTGTTTACAAATACCTCATATCCAGAAGCATGTCTGAGAATGAACTTATCAAATCGATTAAAATGAATTCTTTCCTTGTCAAGGAAACGGTAAAATCACTTTACAGGATGAATGCAATAGCTAAGGACAAATCGAGGAAGTATATTCCTATAAATGATGAGTATACCAAATTAGAGGCAATTGAAATCCTCCTCAGGGAGCTTATCAGGAGAATGGGTTTCTTTGACATATCAATATACAGAAATATTGCAGGTATCTACAGCGATGTGGAATACAATCTATGTGTTGGAAAACTAATGAAAGAAAAAATTATAAAAGAGGCCCTGATGCCTGTTGAAAATCGGATAATATATATGGGCGCCGATGTTTTGGAGCATGAGGTTAAACACAAGACCTCAAGAATAATTCCCCCGAAAGATATTATTATGCTTATTTTTTCTGATTACATTAAATCCAAGTTCCATTCCACAAATAGCTATCTGTTCTTTATGGATGATTCCGTGAAGCTTTCCTTTTCAGTGAAAAAGAGTGGAAAATACCTGACCGTTAAAAGCGTAATAGGCGATTCAAAATACAGAGATTCAGCAAAAATTGAATTCAACAATACAGGTTATATAATTTCAAGTTAATATAATTCTTAATAACGAGTTCTATGGTGAGAATTCCTCCTGAAGCTCAAGTATCACCTCATTTATAACTTCTTCCAGTGTCATGCCGTTGTATTCACGCAAGCCGCCCATATCAGTTCTGAGCTTAGCGCTGTAGCCGTTTTCATCCTTTTCAAATTCTATATTACAAAGCAGCTCTTCCATGCCAATCACTCCATAATTATCCGCTGTATTTAAAAATTGTTATTTGTTCTGCTCTGTTGAACAAATAT
>DAUP01000076.1 GCA_002505185.1 Ferroplasmaceae archaeon UBA567
TTTAGATAAGGATATCTGGTCCTATAAACTTACTGTAAGTGAGGAAAAGGCCTGGAAAGAAAGGATGGCTGATGCAACACTGAGGAATTTTATAAGGGTGATTACAGAAGCAACAGTAAAATCAGGTTATGACATTAAGGATATTGATTACCTGGCATTCCTTCACACAAAGAGATCATTTCACCGTGAAATTATGGATGCCCTTGGAATAGATAGGAGTAAAAGTATATACCTTGAGGATTATGGACATATGCAGGGGGTAGATCCATTTATTTCACTCAAATTGGCAGAAGAAAAGAATCTTTTAAGGCCTGGAAATCTTATATGCCTGGTTTCGGCTGGGACAGGATGGACATGGGGTGCAACTGTAATATTAAAGGTTTAATAAACGGCTTATCATTGTAAATGACATGAATCTCTATCCAAAGACCAAAAAAGGTCAGGAAAAATTCAACAAGATTATTAAAAGTTCAATAGAAACAATTGCTAAACTTGGATATTCAAATGCAAGTGTTGGAGAAATAACAAGAAATGCTGGTGTGTCATATGGGCTTTTTTACCTTTATTTCAAGGATAAGGACGATCTTCTGGAAGAACTGGTTAAGAAGTATAACCATGAAATGAGGAAATACATTCATGACAGTATAAACGGAATTGAGGGTAGAATAAATATAGAAAAGAGAGGTTTTCGTGCCTTTATTGAATGGGTTAAGAAAAATACACATCTGTTCCAGATTCTTCTGGAGGCAGAGATACACAGACCTGAAACTTACAAATGGCATTACAGGATGCTTGGAGATCATTATGCGAAGTATCTCAAGGATGCTATGAAAAAAGGTGAAATTAAGGATAGAGATCCAAATATACTTGCATATACATTAATGGGCACAGCTGACTTTCTTGCCAGAAGGTTTATTCTCTGGGATAATGATAGAAAATCAGATTTTCCATTTAATGAGATTGACAGTCTAATAGAGAGCATAATGAAAAATTAGAAAAGAGTCCACCGGAACAAAAATTTATTTTTGTAATAAATTCCAGTTTAGAAAAAGAACCCTCCATTTATGTTTATAACCTCTCCATTTATATATGAAGCTTTTTCAGAGCATAAAAAAGAAATCAGTTCAGCAACTTCCTCTGGTTTTCCGAGTCTACCGGATGGAATTTTATTCTCATAATCTTTGAGGATTTCTGCTGGAATGGTTGAAATCATTTCCGTATTTATTATGCCTGGACTTATAGCATTTGAAGTTATGCCATATTTCCCAAGTTCTCTGGACAGTGTTAGTGTCAATCCTACAAGTCCAGCTTTTGATGCAGCATAATTTGCCTGTCCCCTGTTACCGTATCGACTTATGGATGAAATATTAATAATTCTTCCAAAATGGTTGCCGATCATACCCTCAACAACCTGTTTTGTACAGTTGAATGCACCGTACAGGTTCACCCTCATCACCTGATCCCACTGCTCATACGTCATCTTTCTTATTGTGGCATCCCTTGTAATTCCCGCATTATTTATCAGAACGCTCACTGATTCAGTTGCTGTTTCTCTCCTGATGTTATTAAATAATTCCACTGTTGATGTAAAATCAGTAACATCAGCCATCATTCCTAATATATTACCATTTGTTTCATTCTCAAGGTCTCTGGCGGTATCAGCTACCTCATCTTTCAAATCCGCTAGAACTACAAAAAATCCGTCTCTCAAAAGAGATCTGGCAATACTTTTTCCTATTCCTCCATTACCACCTGTAATTACTGCAACTTGTTTATTACCTGACATGTATGTCATATATCTTAAAACGTTCTTAAAGTTTTCTTTGGACTTAACTTTTTAATTTAATCCCGAATCGGGAAGGTTATGAACAACGTTGAGCATCGAATTTAACATCAGTTGAAGGTCTGGTAATTTCTAACTCTAATTTCATTTAAAGACACTTCCACGATAATCATGAATATAGAATAGTTTATTTAAGCAAAGGAGTAATCTGAAAATGGTGATTAATAATTATAAGTGAGATTTCAGGTATTGATGAAGTTCTCTTTTTTGTTGATAATCTGGCAGAAGCAAAGGAATGGATCAAAGTGTTATTAGAAAAAGAGCCAGATTTTCAAAGTGAAAATTATTATTCTTTTAACCTGGGATTTTGTAAAATAGGACTACATCCATCTGATAGTAAATCAAGTTCTGGTGTAGCAGGGCAGGCTTCTTACTGGAAAGTGAGCAATATGCAGAGTGCTATTTCACACTTTATTGACCATGGTTGCAGGTTGTTCAGGGGGCCAATTATTGGGGTAGATGGAGTAAAAATATGCCAGCTGATTGATCCATTTGGAAACGCATGGGGTCTCATTGAAAGTGTGTGAAAAAATATTTCACTGGATAAAAATCAATAGTTTAAGAAATACACAGTTGGATTTTTAATTAATAATTACTCTATGGGATATGATTCCAAAATGTTACATTATTCATTAACAGTCTAAATCATTATTAAAGGTCAAAATTTCCAGATATTAGTGTTTGTAAACAGTTTCTTAATAATAAGAATTTATAATTTAATTGAAATTTGTTTTCCTTTCCATTTTAAAATCAGGTTGATATACAAATAATAGTAATATGAATGAAAACAACATAGCAAGAATGAAACCCGTTGCCATAAGGTATGAGTTGATATTATTCTGACCATCAAAAAGGAAAAACAAACCATCTATACCGGCGATCAGTACGGATAAAAAAAGGCCGATAGCGGATGCTAGTATCTTTTTTTCTCCAGATCCGATTGAAAGAAATAGTATCCCTATGGATATAAGTCCGATGAGTATTCCAAGGAACATATGAACCATGACTATGGGAAATCCTCCATACGGTCCATAGCCCACCATGAAGAAAGGAGATGCTGCAGGAATCGATACAAAAAGATTTATATACATGCCTAGAAGAAATTGAATAAATAGGAAAAGGAATAACATGATCACCATAGAAGGCAAACCGTTTGTCATCATTTTTTTCATGGGCATCATGAATAAATATAAGTAAGAATCATTATTAAATTTATTTATTAAATCTAGAACAATAGTTAATAACTATGGTAAATGAATGCCTATCTATTCTTTGTATAGGTATTTTAGTCAAAGTTTTACCTTACTATTTTTCATAATTGTAATATTAATGTCAAACTGATTACACATATTTTTAAATCCAGTATATATTAAATCTCTTAATAAATAGAAGAAATAAATTTTTCACATTAAGCCTTAGATTATGTTTTTTTCGAGTCATTCGTGTCTATCAGCAATCCCGGAAAATTAATTGTTAAATGAATATGACATCAGAATATGCGGAAACCG
>DAUP01000077.1:0-7287 GCA_002505185.1 Ferroplasmaceae archaeon UBA567
ATTTCGAACTCCATACTGATTTCAATGTTTTAGTTTGACGTTTTTGATGTTCCTATAGAACTTAATGAAATATGCTTGTGTTGATTTAAAAATGATTTCAGCACAAAAGTTTTAACCATAAGATAATGACCTACCATGGAATCAATAAATCTCAAGAGTGCAGTAATGCAATCGTTTACTTCAATCGGCCCAATGCTGGATTTCATTGCATTATTTTCAATTATTGCACTATATTCTGGTTCTACTCTACCCTTTGTTGTGATTTTCTCATTTCTGCTCTCATATTTTACATTATATACAATATATTCGTTTTCAAAAATATATATCACTAATGGTGGCTATTACTCCTATGTTGGGAATGCACTTGGGAAAGGGGCTGGTTTTTTTATCCTTTTGCTTTATATAGCATATTCTGTTCTTACCGTTCCTAATATATCATTATTCATATCCGGATTTATATACTCTATATTCCAGTTGTACGGCTTCAATAATTTACTGCTGGAGTATGGATTTCTCGTATTGTTTATAACAACAGTGTATTTCGTTGTCTCAAGAGGTCTAAAAACTTCAATGCATTACACACTTATAGCAGGTTTTCTTGAAATTGCCTTTATTATAGGAATGAGCATAATATTCATACTATACAGGTCTCCAGGGTTCTCATTTTCAGGAATAAGTTTTTCTTTCAATCCCTTCTTCTTCGGTGTAATATTTGGCATACTTGCATTTTCCGGTGGAGGGTCAAGCATATTTCTGTCAGAACAGACATCAAGTGCCCACATAAACACACCAAAATCTCTGATCATTTCATTTACAATATCAGGCCTGATAATGGTTTTTTCGGCATTTGCCCTACTTATGTTCGCAGGTTATACAGGGTTAAGTGCATATGAAAGCAATTCTTTTTACATTACAGAACTGGTAAGGACAAAGCTTGGGACTCCATTCTTGATATTATTTTCATTTTTTGGCATTATGAGTGCCTTCAATTTGAGCGTTTCATATCTAAATGCTTTTATTCATATGGTGCCTAAATTTTATAAGGATTTCAACGTGGGGAGGAAATTCAACAGAAACAAATTTATGGGGCTATTATTTACAGTTTCTATGGCAATTTCCCTCTTCAGTGGATATTATACGGGGTTTTTTAATTCATTTGTCATTATAGCTGGGATAATAAGTTTCATTTATATCATAATTCACATAGTATCCAATATATCTCTGATAAAGTTATTCAATAAAAGGAAATTTGCAATCCCGTTTTTATCATCCTTAATACTTGCAATAGCCTTTTTACTTTCATTTTATGGCAATAATGGATATTTCGCTGCAATAAATTATTTTCTCATAGGATACGTGGTTATTTCATTTTTAATTGTCCTGTTTATAAGAAAAACACGGCGTGGTTTCTACGATGCAATACGATTTGAATATTATAGCCTTAGAAATAAGCTTCCGGAGACTAATAAGGATTAAAAATAAGGTAAATTTTTATATCAGGATTTCATTATCGAAATTAACATATGGAAATTACAGATAGATTTAAACAAAATATAGCCAGGCATCCAGAGGTACCTGTCCTGATTGCCCTGTTTGCCCTTTATATGTTCCTATCAAACTTCTTTGTATGGTCACTGGCATTTCAGGATAATTATCTGAATGTATCTGGGGGAAGCGACCCGTACTTCAATTATTATATTGTACAGTATATACTGAATACGCATAGGCAATTAACGCACACCATTTTGCTTAACTATCCGGTTGGCACCGTTAACGCAAGACCTCCATTTTACCAGTGGAGCATAGTATTTGCAGGATATTTGGTATCACCGTTTATTGGCCTCAAAATGGGTGCATATTATGCATTCCAGGAATCAGATGCCTTTTATGGTGCACTTTTAATTATACCTGTATACCTAATAACAAAGCAGATATTCGGCAAGAAAGCCGGGTTATTCGCCGCTGTCCTATTCACCATAATGCCGGGAAATCTTACATCAGGAATACTCACAGATGGAAGGGCACATACCCCGGAGCTTATATTCGCATTCCTGTCCATATACTTCTTCGAAATGGCAGTTATCACCGCAAAGAAAGGTGTTATAATCAAGAAACTTACAGATGCAAGGTCATATTTCAGTTCAATTAAAACCTATTATGAGGAAAATAAAATAACAACGATATACGCATTGATGTCTGCCGTCTCTCTTGGGGGGCTAATAGTATTCTGGCAGGGGTACCCTTACATAGAAGTTATATTGTTAATCTATGTTGCAGTCCAGCTTCTTTATAACCTGTTTACCAAGAAGCCAACTGGATACCTTACTTATATTACAGCTATCTATGTGGCAGCATCTTTTCCAATAGGATTTTACTATTATGACATCACAGCAATGATTCATGCATGGTTCCTGCCGCCCCTTGCAATGGGTTTAATGATCGTTGGGTTTGGCATTTTAATAAATATTGTGGCAAGAAAGCCATGGATAATCACTATACCGGCACTTGTTCTTGTTACCATAGGAGCCCTTTTCATTATAAGTAAAACCAATCCAGCAATATTAAAAGAATTGCTAACCGGAGATGGATATTTTGTAAAATCCCGGGTCTATTCAACGATTGCTGAGGCAGCTGCTCCACCTCTTGGCCAGTATATATCTGATTTCGGCCCGGGACTATTTCTACTTGGAATTGCCGGTGTACCCTATATCATTTACCGCTTCCTTAAGGAAAAGAAGGAAGGTGTGCTGCTTGTTATTATATTTGCAATATTCTCAATTTTCATGAGTTTTGAGGCAGCAAGGTTCAATATTACCGCAGCGCCTGCATATGCGATACTTGGCGGTGGCCTGATAATGTACTTTGTAAACATAATAAGGCACAATGAGGCAACAAAAAAATCCAGGCATGTATCGGGCAGAAAATCGCTTCGCAAGAATATAAGCGGGGTAACAGTAGGTTTCGCAGTAATAGTAGTATTAATTTTAATTATACCTTCTGGCATGGGTGCATTTTCAGCAGCAGTCCCTGAAAACAACGCTGCATCCTATAACCATATATTAAATTCAACCCTACCCAAGGGATTTCGGCCAAATAACCCATTCGGGAACTATGGTCTTGCAATAGAGAACAAAACACAGCCACTATCAGCATCTTTCCAGTGGCTTGCAACACAAAATACAAACGAATCCATACAGAATCGCCCTGCATACGTATCATGGTGGGATTANNGGATTCCAGGAGCTACAGCAGGGAAGGCATCCCACTGTTGCTGATGATTTTCAGCAGGGAATAGCAAGTGCCGGGCAGATACTCCTCGCACAGAATCAAAGCCAGGAGATATCTTTATTCATTTCAAGAGTACTTGAAACCCCCGGAGGGTATTCCAATGGGCATTTTAATGCAAGTATCACAGCTACAATGGATAAATATTTTGGAACCAACGAGACAAACACAATTGCGAGTATGTACGGCAACCCATTAAGCTCTAAGTACACACCTCTTCTCTCAGAGGCAGCATATGGAAGCCATCAGATAAATGTCACATCCTCATATAATGCAAGGCATGCACTTATAATGGGGCAGTTGTCAATACATTATAATTTAACAACATTGATATCGGCATATGGAGCACTGGAAAAAGTAACAGGATCATCCATATCATACGTACAGGTTGACCATGGGCTATATCCATTCTCTGGTTCAAATCCCGGAATATTCTATGCACCTGCATATTTAACAGATACACCATCATACACAGCTGATGGGGAGGTTGTTCCTACAAATTACTATAATGTTGTAGCTATAACAAGCACAGGAGCGAGGTATACCTTAAACAAACTTCCACAGGGAGCCACAGTAACCAATTATCTGCTTAACTATACATCTGCATTTTATAACACCACAATATACAAGACCATATATGGATTCCCAGAATCAGATATTTCAAATGTCACACACGTATACCCCGCATTCAATATGAGCAACTTTGAATTGACATACTATGCATCAGAATATAATCCACATAAGAATGCAAATTCCACCACACCTGGCTGGAAACTCATTCCAATTCAGACAGCATATAAATACCAGCAGGAGAACAACGGAACCGAAGTGCTCCTCCCCCCAAGTTTATTAGGGCAGGAAGACCCAATCATTCAGTACTATCCTGGGGCTGTAATACATGGAAGGGTTACAAGTGCCAGTGGGGTCGGCATGGCTGGCGTTCATGTCACAATAGAAGACCAGTATGGAATTCCACATGATGTTGTTACAACAAACAGCACAGGTTATTACTCAATAACAGGCCTGCCGGGAAATGATACCCTCGTATTTTCTACTGGCAGTGTCAGTTCTAACACATTGACTGGACCAAACGTCATAAATACGCAATCTGTTACAGTTTCACAGAACCAGGGAAACAGAATAGGCAATTACAATATAACCCATAATATGCAGATGAAAAGAAACACGGTATACGGACATGTAACACTTAACAATGGGACTTCAGTAGTTGCAGTAAACTCTGGAAACATTACGTTCACAAACGCCAGATATGGAATAAGCCGGACAGCCCCCATAATCAATGGCGTTTATTCCATGAACAATGTTATACCCTATGGGTATAATGTAACTGTCAGATCAAATGGCAAAACATACACAAACTTTACCAATATACAGGTGACAGGGAATGCCCAGCAATTCCAGAATCTTGCGATTAAAATGGACAGGATCAATGTTTCAGCATCTATAAATGGTTTGGGGCTCTCCGGATATACTGTGTATTTGAACAGTACTTCTGGCAATTACAAACTCACTGGAGTGACATCCTCATCAGGATCCTATACATTCGGGGTATATCCCGGTACATATAATGCCACTATTAAGGCAAATGGATCCGAGGATAAATCTATCGTTACTGTTTCAGGATGGGGAAAATCCCGATCGGCATCACTGACACCTGAATTAAGCGGAACGATTTCGGGAAGTGGGGCAAAACCAAATTCAACAATATCGTTCTATTTCGATGGCATCACCTCGGATATACATAACGTTACAGCAAATGCCACCGGAGCATATAATTTCACAGTGCCCTACGGAATTTACACCATATATTCCAATACGAGCAGTGGAGTGTTTGTCAAGACTATTAACGTAACAAAGAATACTGTTCAAAACATATCATATTCTAAGTCAGTAAAATATACAATAACATCCACTATGAATGGAACAAAGAACTACAGCGGCACATATGAAATAATGGCTGCAGGCTCATCAACCCAGAATTATATCTTGCTTGATTACAGCTATGCAAATTCCAGCGTGCCGCTTACAGTGTATCTTCCACAGGCAAGCTACTCATTCTCCGGAACAGGAACATTTAATGGAACGACAATGGCAGGATTCAATATATCCACATCTGCTACAAATATATCCATCAATCTAAATGATTCATATAAGCATTCAATAACAACGTCGACAAATAACACTATAGGATATGTAAGCCAGGGAATAATGTTAGTATACAGCGGCTCAACTCCATACTTCTATGCAGAGATCAATGGTGGATCAGCAACTGTTTATGGATATAACACTAGCTCAGTGGGGATACAATCACCCTACTATTACAATAATACGGTTTTGATTACACATCCTATATATTATGCCAAGCAGAAATTGGTATCAGTGTCGATGACTGTGTATAATGACTCAAAGCTTGTGAATTACAATGGCACAATTACACTCACAGGGCTTTATAATAAATATACCTTAAATATGACAAAAGGTGCAGCCAGCAAGGAAATAGCTATGGGCGTATATTACACACAGATATCGAACAAGAGTGCGTATATAACTCCGGTACTTACAGGAACTGTAGCCAATAGTTCTGCTGCACAATCATTTGTGAAGGATTCCAAACTATACTTCACGGTAAAAAATGTAAACAGCACCATCACAAACTCAGGAACAACACTGTTTAATTCTACAGGCGTAAACGTTGGACTGGATCATATTCCTGCCGGGAACTATACTTTATATTCAGCAAATACCACATTGGCGAATATGAGTATTATAACTGTGAATCATAATATGAGCATCTCACCAGTATATCATACCGGCTATAAACTCAGCATAACAAATAACCTTAGCATACCTGCATCGTACCACATAAAAAATGGAAGCAAAGAAATCACTACCAGTGTAAGCAAAAACCTTACAATACTATTGCCCTCTCTTGATTTCACCATAACATCAAGCGGTAATTTCACCAATTCAACTGGGGCGTTTACCTATGTTAACACCACCGCAAATACTGCTACACCAAGCTCTACAATGCATAATATTACAGTTAAACTCACACCAACCGAAGTATACGACAAAATATCAGGCAATGTTATATATTACTCTAACGAAACCGGTGTATCTGGTGCTAATGTAATGGTTACCAAAGATGGGAAGAAGGTAGCGGGCACAACATCCTCGTCAGGGTCATATAGTTTGGCAAAATTGGGTCCAGGAACATATGGTATATACGCTAATTACACATATAGTGGAAAAGAGTATGCATATTTCCAGAATGTGACATTGCAGCCTTTCAAAAATCTTACATATAATGTGTCTCTGACACCAGCCTATACAGTAACCCTTACCGGTACAAACAATAGCAAATCAGTACCCACAAACTTAACAGTTACAGGTGGTTCTGTGATGGCACCATCAATGTATACAACTTCACAGGCAGACACAAATACGGTCATACTTCCTGCCAATGAAACATATACATTTACACTGGCTAATACAACGGTCCATAATGGAATGTATGTCAATTACTCGGCATCGCAGACTGAATTCCTGAACAGCACTCTTACAGAGACTCTAGCATTGCATAAAGATAACATCTCAAAATATGTCCTTGCAGATCCATCGGTTACAGGCTATATAGGTGAAAATGTTAAAACAAGCGTAATAATTTATAACAGAGGGGATACCAATGACACACTACACANNAATTCAACATGGAACTTAACTTTCAGCCCTAATAACATTACAATACCTGTGGGAGGTTCCAGATCTGTGGCGGTGAATACAACAATTCCCATTGCACCAGCTGGAAACAACTCCGTGCCGGTAATGGCAATGATAAATGGCACATCCCAGTATCTGGGGCATATTACAGTTAACGTCAAGGCCGGTGAAAGTTATAATGTTTCATATTCTAAATATGCAGAGGTGAATGGTACCATAAATATGATACCGGTTACGGTTAAAAACACAAATAATACTGCA
>DAUP01000077.1:7386-7549 GCA_002505185.1 Ferroplasmaceae archaeon UBA567
GTGCCAGTAGATCTTGAAACAAACGCCACCATAAATGGAACAAATACATATATGAATAAAACCATAACACCTGTATTGCCATCCGCTAGCATAGGAGCAGGATCATCAGGAAGTAATATAATAAATAACTATAATGCCAATCCAGCAATGACAATATACATAG
>DAUP01000091.1 GCA_002505185.1 Ferroplasmaceae archaeon UBA567
AGGGGACTTCCCGCTTATATGTCCAAAAAACAAAAAGAATAAATTTATAATAATAATACACTATGGATTTCAATGGCACGAATGCATACAAGAAAAAGAGGAAAATCAGGATCCACGAGAATTGCAATGGCTGAAAAGCCCTCATGGATGCAGAATGATGATGAAATAAAAGAAGAGATTATAAAATTTAAGAAAGACGGGCTTTCAAATTCAATGATAGGGATAAGGCTTAGAGACCAGTACGCTGTACCGGGAGTAAGACCGGTCCTTCACCAGAAAATGGGAAAGATACTGGAAGCCAATGGAATAAAAGATGATATACCTGAAGATCTTGCTTTCCTTTTAAAAAGATACAAAAATGTGTCAAAACATCTCTTACTGAACAAGAAGGACATAAGCAATAAAAGGGGAAGCCAGCTCATAATGTCCAAGATCCTGCGCCTGATGAGATATTACAAGCGTACCGGAAGGCTGCCTTCCGACTGGTCCCTGAAAAGAGCCCTATGATTTATGATATTTTAGGGGAAGATCTCTATAATATTTTGCACGCGGCCACTGAAAAGGTCAAAAGTGAGAAATATATCAGGGTACTGGCACATTATGACGGTGATGGAGTAAGTTCATCCATAATACTTTTGAGAGTGCTGGAACGTCTCGATATTAAATATCACTTATCCTATATAAAAAATCTTGACAATGAGGGCTTCAGATCCCTGTACGAGGAGGAGTCTGATGTACTTAATATAATAGTTGATGCAGGGTCTTCTCAAATCCCGGCCATAGCTGACCACTCAAATTTTATTGTTCTGGACCATCATTTTTACAACAAAACTGAAAACTCAGGCATAAACATAAATGCCAGGGATTTTGGCATAAACGGAACGAGGGATGCCTGTGGAGCCACAATGGCATATATATTTGCACTTGCAGCAGATGAAAGCAATAAGGACCTTTTTCCATTTTTCATGGCTGGAGTCATGGCTGACAAGCAGGACATAGGTGGGCTTTCTGGATTAAATAAGGCTATTTATGATGAGTACAATTCCTATAAAACCCATCATACGATGAACCTCGAAGGTACAATTTCTGATGCAATTACATATTCAATAGATCCTTTTTTTTATGGGCTAACAGGCCATCCGGAAGAGGTCAAAAAATTTCTGGAAAGTAGCGGCATAGATCCAGAAAAGAATGTTATAGATATAAATACTGATGAAAATAAAACCCTGGGAAACAGGCTTGCATTGAAAATGCTGGAAAACAATGTCGGATCAGATGCTATAAAATATCTTGAGGGTGACGTTCTTTATTTTGATGATATAGGTTTTTCATCCAAGGAACTGAATTCAATAATAGATGGCAATGCCAGAATTGAGATGCAATCATTGCCTGTCCAGTATTTTCTCGGCGACAACAGTGTGGGAAATGATATGGTTGCAAATGTCAAGATATTTAAGACAAAGCTCATAGATTACATATACAGGGCAAAAAGCGACCTGAAGGAGGAAAAATATCTGCGTTATTTCTACGCACCTGAATCAGAAATGGCAGGACCAATAGCTGGAGCCATAGCGCTTTACACTGTAAAGCCTGATAAGCCTGTAATAGGATTTAACACAGGTACTGAGGACATAAAAATCTCATCCAGAGGATCAAGATATTCCGTAAACAGGGGATTAAATCTTTCAGAGGTAATGAAAGCAGCATGTGCTGCTGCAGGGGGATCAGGAGGCGGGCACGATATTGCCGCAGGTGGTGTGATACCTAAGGGCAGAGAGAAGCAATTTCTTGAGACTGCAAATGATGTAATTAAATCCCAGATTAAAATCATTTAAATTCAGTTAAAAATATTAACCCATTATGGATAAGGAATTATGGGTATAGATTCTATCATAAGGCAATATAAAAATTCAATTTTATCCGTATCCGAAAAAATTTATGGTTACGCTGAACTTGGAAGCAGGGAATATAAATCCTCAAAATTAATTATGGACGAACTGCAAAAGGAGGGTTTTATCATAATAAATCCCTATATGGATATGGACACCGCATTCAGGGCTGAATATGGTGTCGGAACACCGGTTGTTGGAATACTTGTGGAATACGACGCCTTACCCAACGGGCATTCCTGCGGGCATAATCTTATATCTGCATGGGCCTATGGAACAGCCATGGTGGTAAAGTCCCTTCTTTCATCAGGGAAAATAGTGGTTTTCGGGACACCATCAGAGGAAGGGATAGGGCCATATGCAGGAAGCAAGGCCAGGATGGCTGCATCCAATGCATTCAAGGACATTGATTTTGTAATCGGCATGCATCCCGATGACCGCTGGGCAGTGGGTTCAAAGGCACTGGCAGACTCAGAAATGGAATTTATATTTCACGGAAAATCCGCACACATGGCTGCATCACCATGTTACGGCATTAATGCACTGGATGCACTTGTAACATCATATTCTGCCATTAACAATATGCGCGACTGGGCCAGAAGTGACAGGAACATTGTGGTAGGCATGGTTATAAGGGATGGAGGAAAAGCATCAAACGTAGTTCCGGACCGCGCTGCCATGGAGGTTGACCTCAGATCAAACAGTTCAATTTTTCTCAAGGAGTTTGTTGGGAAAATCAAAAAACTGGTGAACGGTATTTCAGAGGGTTACGGTACAACACTTGAAATAAATGATTTAATGCCAGTCTATACAGAATACAGGGCAAACCATGCAATAGACAGAATACTTTATGGAGAACTGGCAGGAATAGGAATTGATCCTGTAAACATAGATGAACTTGATGAACCTCCAAATGGGAGCACAGATGAAGCCAATGTAAGCCTCGTAGTTCCCACTGGCCATATAGACATGAAAATTGGTACGGGGCTTCCGGGGCATTCTGACCAGTTCAGGGAAGCTGCAGACCCGCACAGAGCCGGGGAAAATCTGATGCTGGCAATACATGCAGCCTCTTCAGCTATACTGCACCTTATGGAGGACAGAAAATACCTTAAAGAAATAAAAAAGGAGTTTGATCAATATGACCAGTAGAGTTAAACCACCGAAGCTGAATCCAGGCGATGAGATAAGGGTTATTGCACCTGCAAGTGCACCTGACATGATAAAACTTTCCAGAGGAATTTCAAAGCTCAAAAAATTGGGCTATAAGGTTACTGTTGGGAAAAATATAAAGAAACTTAATCAGAGGAATGACCTTGCGGCCCCTGCAAAGGACCGGGCAGAGGAGTTAATGACTGCATTTCGTGATGACAATGTCAAGGCCATATTCTGTGCCAGGGGAGGCTACGGNNTACAGTGATATTACAGCGCTACATCTTGCAATAAACAGGAATTCAAATTTGATCACCTTTCATGGCCCAATGGTGGCATCTGATGTGGATGACATAGCTAAGCCATCCTTTAAGGAATTCCTTGGAATACTATCCGGCAAATCAGAAGAAATTAACATATACCGTGACCGCCTGATAAAATATATTATACCCGGAAAAACCGAGGGTTACTCAATGGGAACAAATATTTCACTTGTGGCATCCCTGCTGGGTACCAATTATATACCGGAAACTACAAACAGGATATTCTTCATTGAAGATACCGACGTGACATCAGGAGACATTGACCGTTACTTCTTCAGCATGAAGCTGGCACATATTGTTGAGCAGTTCAACGGATTTGTATTTGGTGATTTCAAGGCCATATTCGACAAGGAGGAGCCAATGCCATCAATAGAGGATGTTGTACAGAAGTTCATGAATGAGATAAATAAACCATCACTGTACGGTGCACCCTTCGGGCACGGTGAGGAACAGATGGTACTTCCCCTGAATGCCATGATAAGTATAAGTGATGAGGAACCCTATATGGAACTGAAGGAAAATGTGGTTGATTAAACCATTATTACTGAAAATCATATATTTAACAAAAATGTTTTATTAATATCGGAATATCAGCCCCTATGCAGGTAGAAAAACTAGTTTATGGAATTTACCCTAAAACCAACGAGTTAAGGCTGCACATTGGCAGGTGGGAGAAAGGCATGCTCCCTGATGCCTCACTCAGCGAAAATATAGAGTCAGAGAAAGCACTGTTTTACGATTTATTGAGCGAAAGGTCCATACATCATACAGACCCCCTATTCAACTGGTATGACATACTCAGGCCCATATCGCTCATAGTGGACGGCATTGAACTTGGCCCACTTACAAGGTTTAAGGAAACCAACAGTTTCTATAGAATGCCACTGGTAGGTGATATAACAGGCATATCCGTTGATCCCAAGAATTTTTCACCACTAAATGAAAACCCCCCATTGCCATTATATATTAACAGTGGAGAATATTTTAATGCTTTTCTTCCGTCTCCAGTGTCATTCTTTAAGATGTCAAGAAGCAGTATACCCTACAGTGAGTTTCAGGAGAAAATTGAAAATATTTACACTGGCATACTAAAGGAATTCGGTCTCAAATCCCTGGTTCTCTATGATCCGATTCCCTATGAAAAAACAGATGTACTTGATATTAGCCCAATGAAGGATTTCAAAATAAAACTGATTACGACCGGAAAACTTTACAGTGGCAATGTAAATGGAAATCCATATTCCATAATAGTGGATTACAGTGCAGAAAATTTCAAAATTTCATCAGAAAAATCGAAGGTACCCGGTGTAAAGCTTGTTGATGGCTACAACACCAGAATGGAGACTCTTTCGGATATAAATGGAAAAATAGAATCACTTGATGCTGACAGGATAATAGTGAGCCATAGCGAATATTTTGATTTTCTGCCAAGGATTATTGCAGACAGAAAACTGGATCTTATGTCAAATATAGGTGAGTAAAATGGGCAAATATTTAATATCGCAGGAAATAGGAAGTTTCAGGAAGCCTAAATACCTCAGCACAGTATTCCATAAGATATATGGAACAGAGGAATATTACAGACTTTCTGAAAAAGCCACAGATGAGACAATAGAACTATTAAGTCACGCCGGATTAGACAACATAGGCGTTGGAGGGGAAATGTTCAGGTGGGAAATGTACGAGCACCAGGCTAACAGAATCGACGGCATAAAATTCTATGGCCCGGTAAGGTCATTTGACAACAGGTATTACAAGAAGGGAAGTATAGTAGATGACCTTTCCATTAAGGAATCGTTTCACTCTGATGAACTGGAATACCTACTTTCAAGGGATTATGATAATATAAAAATCCCGGTGACCGGGCCATATACCATGATGGACTGGTCTTTCAATGAACATTATAGAGACAGATATGAGACCGCAATGGCATTTGCTTCACTGTTGAACGGGGAAATAAAAACACTGAAAAGGTTATGGGACTCAAAGTATCCTGGCAGGAAACTGGAAATACAGCTTGATGAACCTGCGACCACCACTCACCCGGATGAGATGGATATGGTTGTGGATTCACTTAATAAATCTGTTGAAGGCATAGATAACTGTGAATTCACAATACATGTGTGCTATAGCACTGATTACCGGCTTCTTTACGATGTCATGAACGACATAAAAATAGACGGGCTCAACCTTGAATTTGCCAACAGGGATAAACTGGAGCCTGGTACCTCTGATTCAGCAAGGCCCGGATATGAAGATCTTAAATATTTCCAGCAGCTGAATACCAGGAAGAAATTCATTGGCCTGGGTGTAACCGATGTCCATATAGACTATATTGAACCGGTTCAATTAATAAAGGACAGGATAAATTATACACTGAACATAATGCCTCCTGATCTTGTTAGGGTTAATCCTGACTGTGGACTCAGGACAAGGTCAATAGAAATTGGATACGAAAAATTAAAAAATATGGATATAGCAAGGAAAGAAATACTTAAGGAAATAAAATAATTTTATCAATTAATATTTAAAATATTCTTCTTCATAATCTTCATTTTCTAATGCTTTTTTCCTCTTTTTCCTTCTCATGAAGAACAGGATTATAAATACTATGTAGCTTAATATTCCCACCAGGATTAAAATGTTTATCAGGTAAGAAATCAGGGTATAGTGAACTGAAACCTCGTTGGAGGAAATGAAAGATCCGTTAGGAGAATATGTATCCACCATTACATAATATGTTCTACCCAGTGTTAAACCCGGAAGGAATGCAAAATCAGTGCCCCTAGCTGTTATAACCGCCGTATGTGCATTGAGCATCAATGAATTGGTTGAATAGGCTACAACATATTCCCCAAAGTTGCTTGATGGATATTTATCCCATGATACAAAGGCATAGTAGAATCCAAGTGGAAGTGTATATGTAATTTTGAAGTTTATAAGAACCACTGAGACACTTTCAGGGCTCATGTAAACTATATTGCTCCCGTGAGAAATGCTTGTGGTGTTATTCTGGTAAAGGTATTCATGGAATGTTGCTGTGGTTGTTCCATTCAAAAACAGGATAAATTGGCCTGACTGGTTTGTATAGCCAATGGTCTGTCCTCCTGACGTTATATTCACATTGCTAAGCCCATAGCTGTACTGTATATTTTCCACAGTGCCGGTTACTTCAGTGAGGCTGTTATTTTTTGGATACAGGAGAACATAAATATATTTACTGGCACCTGGGATTATATTAAATTTTTGGTTGTATGTATTATACCCAGGAT
>DAUP01000061.1:0-848 GCA_002505185.1 Ferroplasmaceae archaeon UBA567
ATAGGTTTGGCATAGAATATTCATATATTGCATCGGCAATGGGTAATATGTTAAAATCAACGAATAATGAGATTAAAAATGTTAACATAGATAAAACTGTTAGTATACTTATAGACTGGAGTTACATTTGCGATTTAAGTGTGTTGCTTGAAATAGTATCTGTTATTGGTTTAATTGGTTCGGCTGCAGCGTTGGTAGCAGCCACAGGTGGTCTTGCATTGCCTATTTTCTTTTTGGTTGTTTCCGTGATTGGGGTAATAGGGGGATGGACTGCCATGGGATACAGTTGTCATTGGCCATTAGGGAATCCCTGGTTTAATTGAGGTGAGAAATATAATGAATAAAAATAAAGTTTATAATTATATAATATTAATCGTTATAACTTCGTTTTATTTTGAGTCGATTCTCGGAATTATAGTATCCATTCATGGTCTAGCAAAAAATCAGCCAATTTTTAAATATCTTTTAATTTTATATGTCTTCATTTTAATTGTAGCGATATATGGTACTTTATACTTATTTTTTAAAAAGCATAAAATCCTTATAAAGAGTAGAAAGTGAAACGTTTAAATGTTGAGATTTTTCTAATAACATCTTTTTTATTCATAAATAATTGGGTTTTTTAGTGCCGATACAGGCAGCATTCTTTTCAACGTGGTCTTCAGTGATATATCCATTTGACGCGTAATTTACTATATTTAAAATCGAAATTTTATCCACATGATCATAATCAATATGTATGGGTATAATAAATTACAATATTAGGGAGAACCGGTTCCTGTAAATTCATCTAAAATATTACTGGGGAATGAATTTACACTGGATAATAAGGGTACATACAGCAATAT